>CALXPK010000028.1 GCA_944390265.1 uncultured Alphaproteobacteria bacterium
GGTCTTTTTGAGTTCATACACATAGAGCGCCCGCTTTGGGGCGCTCTATGTGTATGGAGCAGGCAACGGGAATCGAACCCGCATTTCAGGCTTGGGAAGCCCGCATTCTAACCATTGAATTATGCCTGCACGACCTTGCTGATAATATCCTCTTTCCCGGAAGTTGCAAGCTAAAAAATTTTTTTATCAAACAAATGCTTTTTTCTCAGTCCAAACGCTCATAAAAAATTTTTTATCCGAGTCTCACCTTCTCTCCTAAGGCCCGATTTTGCCTCAAATCATAATTTCACGCCCAAGCAAAAAATCCCGATTATTTCCATACCGACTAATAAAAAAAATGCGCTGATTAATGATATTTTTTGATAGATTTTTGAAAACTTTCGTGATATAAAGCGCGCATATAGAAAGATTCTATAAGAAATTAAACCCGAAGCCGGCAGATAAGGCACAAAATCGTCTATTTTCCGGCTTCATTTGTGATAACTCTAAACTAAGGATAAAATATGTCTGACGTTAAGGTGAAAATGATGGATGGTAACGAGGCAGCCGCTTCCGTTGCCCACCGCATGAATGAAGTCTGCGTTATTTACCCGATTACCCCGTCTTCTCCGATGGGTGAATGGGCTGATGCGTGGTCTGCAGCTAAACAAAAGAATATTTGGGGCGTTATTCCTGAAGTTCAGGAAATGCAATCCGAAGCCGGTGCCGCCGGTGCTTGCCACGGTTCAATCCAAGCCGGTTCTTTGACAACAACATTCACCGCTTCTCAAGGTTTGTTGTTGATGATTCCGAACATGTACAAAATCGCCGGTGAACTTTCTCCGTTTGTAATGCATGTTGCCGCTCGTTCATTGGCATACCATGCTTTGTCCATTTTCGGTGACCACTCCGATGTTATGGCTTGCCGCCAAACCGGTTTTGCCATGCTCTGCTCAAACTCTGTTCAAGAAGCTCATGACTTTGCCGCCATTGCGCAAACTTCAACCTTGCGTTCTCGCGTTCCGTTCATGCACTTCTTTGATGGTTTCCGCACTTCTCATGAAATCAAAAAAATCAAACTCCTGTCTGATGATGATTTGAGAGCCATGCTCAAAGGTGTTGACTACACCTTCAACGCCAAACACGCTCTTCGTCCGGAAGCTCCGGTCATCCGCGGTACGGCTCAAAACCCTGACGTATTTTTCCAAGGTCGTGAAGCAGCCAACCCCTACTACCACAAAGTGGAAGAAATTGTTCAGGAAGAAATGGACAAATTTGCCAAGATTTCCGGTCGTCAATATCATGTTGTTGACTACTATGGTGCCAAAGATGCCGACCAAGTTATCGTCATCATGGGCTCCGGTGGTGAAACGGCTGAAGAAGCTATTGACTACCTCAACGCTCAAGGTGCCAAACTCGGCGTTTTGAAAGTTCACTTGTATCGTCCGTTCCCTGAAAAATCTTTCTTAAAAGTTTTGCCCAAAACCGTTAAAATGGTTTCTGTTTTGGATAGAACCAAAGAGTCAGGCTCTATCGGTGAACCTTTGTACTTGGATGTTGTTGCCACCATCACTCAAGCCTTTGCTCGCGGTGACATTGCTTCCATGCCGAAAATCGTTGGCGGCCGCTATGGCTTGTCTTCTAAAGAGTTCACTCCGGGTATGGTTAAAGCCGTATTTGACAACGGCGCTTCTGCTCACCCGATTAACGGTTTCTCCGTTGGTATCACCGATGATGTCAGCAAAACTTCTTTGCCGTTTGACGATTCTATCGATACCGAACCCAAAGACGTTGTTCGTGCCGTATTCTTCGGCTTGGGTGCTGACGGTACCGTTGGTGCTAACAAAAACTCCATTAAGATTATTGCTGAAGACGCCGGCAAATATGGTCAAGGCTACTTTGTTTACGATTCTCGTAAATCCGGTTCTATGACCACTTCTCACTTGCGTTTTTCAGACAATCCGATTAAATCAGCTTACCTCATCAACAAGGCAGACTTTGTCGCTTGCCACCAATTCCCGTTCATGAGAAAAGTTGATATTTTGAAAATTGCCAAACCCGGTGCCACCTTCTTGTTGAACGCTCCTTACAGAGAAAAAGAAGTTTGGGATCAGTTGCCGATTGAAGTTCAAGAAGAAATCATCAATAAGAAATTGAACTTCTACACCATCAACGCCGTAGACGTTGCTCGTGAAACCGGCATGGGTCAACGCATCAACACCATCATGCAGGCTTGCTTCTTCGCAATTTCTAACATTTTGCCGAAAGATGAAGCCATTGCTCAAATTAAAAATGCTATTAAGAAAACTTATAGCAAAAAAGGCGATGCCATTGTTCAAAAGAACTTTGCCGCTGTTGATGCCTCTTTGGCTCACTTGCACAAAGTTGAATATCCGTCAAAAGTGACTTCCAAATTCCATCGTTTGGATCCGGTTCCGGCCGATGCTCCTGAATTTGTCAAGAAAGTAACCGCCGAAATCATTGCCGACCGCGGTAATGAATTGCCGGTATCTGCTTTCAAAGAAGTTGTTGACGGTACCTGGCCGACAGCCACAACTCAATACGAAAAACGCTGCATTGCCACCGAAATTCCGGTTTGGGATCCTGACACATGTATCCAATGCGGTAAATGCTCTTTGGTATGCCCGCACGGCGTTATCCGTATGAAAGTTGCAACTGAAGAAGAATTGAAGAACGCTCCGAAAGGCTTCAAATCTGCCGCCTACAAAGGAAAAGAATTTGCCGGCAAACAATTCATCTGGCAAATGTCTCCTGAAGACTGCACCGGCTGCGGCATCTGCGTCAGCGCATGCCCGGCTAAGAATAAAGCCGATCCTTCTAAGAAAGCTATCAATATGGATCATATTGAATCTCACTTAGATGTTCAAAAAGCATGCTGGAACTTCTTTACAACCTTGCCTTATGTAAAACGTACCGAAGTTACCAAGAACTTGCCGAAGACCACCCAATTGATTCAACCTTTGTTTGAATTCTTCGGTGCTTGCGCAGGTTGCGGTGAAACCCCGTATGTTAAATTGTTGACCCAATTGTTTGGTGACCGTATGGTTGTTGCCAACGCAACCGGTTGCTCTTCAATTTACTCCGGTAACTTGCCGACAACTCCGTATGCTAAAGACGAAAAAGGCCATGGTCCGGCTTGGGCAAACTCTTTGTTTGAAGACAACGCCGAATTTGGTTTGGGTATGAGATTTTCTATCGACCAACAAACCGGTTTTGCCAAATCTTTGCTCGAAGGTTTGAAAGACAAGATTGGTGCCGAATTGGTTGAAAAAATCTTGAACAACCCGCAATCCAACGATGTTGAAATTGATGCTCAACGCGACAACGTCAAAGAATTGCGTGCTAAATTGGCCGGTATCAACACCGAAGAAGCCAGCCACTTGGATAAATTGGCCGACTACCTGATTAAGAAATCCGTTTGGATTTTGGGTGGTGACGGCTGGGCCTATGATATTGGCTTCGGTGGTTTGGATCACGCCATTGCTTCCGGCAAAAACATCAACATCTTGGTCATGGATACAGGTGTATATTCTAACACCGGTGGTCAACAATCCAAAGCTACCCCGATGGGTGCTTCTGCTAAGTTTGCCACAGCTGGTAAGTCTTTACCGAAGAAAGATTTGGGCATGATTGCCATGTCTTATGGTAATGTTTATGTTGCCCAAGTTGCCTTTGGTGCCAACGATGCACAAGTCATCAAAGCCATGAACGAAGCAGAGGCTTATGATGGTCCGTCAATCATCATTGGTTACTCTCACTGTATTGCTCAAGGTTTCAACCTTGCCGATGGTTTGAGCCACCAAAAAGATGCTGTCGAGACCGGTTCTTGGCCGTTGTATCGTTACAATCCGGAAAACATTGCTCAAGGCAAAGCTCCGTTGATGCTTGACTCTAAAGCTCCGTCTAAACCTTTGTCCGATTACATGGCAAACGAAACTCGTTTCCAAATCGTTCACAAGGCTAATCCGGAACGTTATGAGAACTTGCTCAACAAAGCTCAAGAAAACGTCAATGAAAAACGTTCTCTCTTGGAGCATATGTCCGAATTCAAAGTTGAAGCCGGTGAATAATTGGTTTTAGCTTAAATTAGGTACAAAAAAAACACTCTGGCTCTTCAGTCAGAGTGTTTTTTTTATGTGCTGATTTATCCAATCAAAATTCCTTTAGCCAGAAATTCTTCATGCACTTGTTCCAAGAACTTATCAATCAAATCATCTGTAAATACATTTCCGGTTTCCGGCCAACCTTCGGCAACTTTTTCGCCTTCAAGGTTATAACCGGTAATCTCAATTTTACGTTTATTGCGCATTTGATAGATTTCTTGGTTGTTGAAGCCCAAATCCTCCAGCATATTGGGATACATATAGAAAACATATCCCTTTTCGGCCCAATTGCGCAAAACTTCTTTGCCGGGAGCCGATTTCATTTTTTCCGGGCTCAAGGGCAACCGTTCCACATTCCAAGATTGTTCATTCATGGAATGCCAAGCCGAGGCCAGCAAGATGTCAATCCGATAGCCGTCATATTTTTCCGAAACAAACATCGCCTCATCTTGCGAATAAGAGGGTGTTTCATAAAACATGAGCTCATAATCAGACAAAGCCAGTCCCAATTCCTGTGCTGCTCGCAGAGAATATCCGGCATAAGTCACCACCGCAATCCGTGGTCTTTCCAAAGCGGAAAGGAGATTGCTTTTTTGCACCGTTTTTTTAATCTCAACAATATTTTCGCGAGTAGAACGACTAGTCGAAAAAATATGATTTTTCAAAACCACCTCTTTGGAAAAACCCAAAGCCATCATCATTTCTTCATAGCGTTCATTTTCAGGTTTTGAATATGCCTGCCCTTTGTTAGGAGCTCCGCCGATTGTTAAGAACTCGGGATAACGGCCGAACTTTGCCTTAAAATAATGCATAATGAGTGCCGCATATTTCACCGGCCGCGGATTGCCGCCGAAAAGGAGCAAAGCATCAAATTCAGGAATATTATCCAGCGTAAAACTTCTGATTGGCGCCCCTCTGCCTGAGAGAGAATTAAAAGCCATCAACGCATCGTCATCTTGACGATAGATACACCAATTTTCTATCTGCGCCAACAGACGCAAGTCATCATGTGAAAAATCCATAAAACAAAAAAATTAAAGTTAATAATATATATTTACCACACACAATAAAATAAAAATCCGCCATTTTCAAGACAAAATTTGACAGAACATAAATTTTATGCTAAATTATTAGAAAAAAGCAAAGCAACACGGTGCAAAACTACATAAGATTCTGGACAAATGTCCAAAAATTTATAAACTGGAATCATAATAGAATCCAAAAATATGGAGAAAAAAATGGAAAATAAAAATGAAGTATACAAAATTGAAGAAAATTTAGCCAAAGCCATTGTCAACAGACATTTTTACTATAGCAAACACAATAAAGAAAGTGAATTTTCTCAACTTTCCGGAGACTTGCAAAGAGCCATCAGCCGAGAAGCTGAATTTCAGGTCAAAACTTTGGCTCAAACCGAAGGTTTTGCTGATATTTTGAACAAAGATGACATGGCTCAGGCCCAAGTTTTGCATGACGCCATTTGCGAATTTTATGCCCACAAAGGCAACTTGGAAGAAAAGAAACACCCCTATCATCCGCAAAATTTATTTAATGTTCTCAAAGAACGAGACAGCAAAGCCGTTGCCCGCAAAGCCTTTATCAACGAAGAACGCACCTTTGACAAAACCAGCCGCCGTGCCGCTAATTTGAACAAACGCATTGCTGAGCGCAAAGCCAAAGGCATTGAGCATAATGCTGCTTTGACCATTCAAAACATATTGGACCATGTCAAAAGCAGATAACCTGCCGCCGTTTCATAAAAAAAAGAGGAAAAAATTTTTTCCTCTTTTTTTTATGCTTGCTTTTTTTGTCAAAATGTGCCATTACCAAAATAACATACATATTTATTAATTTTTTTATTATTTTATAAAGCTATGGAAAATTTATCATTATTTACAAAACGTTCAGTGGCCATTGATTTTTTCAAATACCACTACGCCAAAAAAAATCGCAGTTATCTGATTAATTTGATTTATTTGGTTCTAACGCCGCAAAAAGAGTTGGGATGGGTTGCCAAAATGCCGGATACGGGAAAACTGTTTTTCAGTGCCAAACGCAATCAGGAAACACCGATTGATTCATTGAAAAACTACAAAATCATCTCACCGGAATCCGTATTTTTATATAAGAACCATTTGTTTTTATATAAATACAACCGAACCACCAAAGATTGTTACATTGTTTATCTGAAAACAGTCAACTCCGTCACCTATCCGGAGCGTCTTTTTCCGGAAAAAGATTTCAAATTTTGCTTAGTCAAAAACCAACAAAATCAAATCATCAATTGCGCTTGGGTGGCAGAAGACACACAACTTGCCGTCTTCCAAGATGAACCGCAATACAACCCCAAAGAAATTGTTCTCGAACCGATGGAATTGGGGAAAGAGTTTGAATTTTCCGGCAAAAAATGGTATACCTGCACCGAAAAAGGCAAATGCCTTCTGGCAGATTTACCGATAATCTAAAAAAAAGCCAAAAGAGAATTTCTGTTTTCGGAAATTCTCTTTTTTTTATTTATTGACAAAAAACATTTCCGTTGCATACTAAAAAAGTCTAATCAATTATTATATACAACTATGGAAAGACAAATTATTTTAGAAAGAAACCCTCGTCCCGGCGTATATCAGGAAGAGGATGTCCGTTGGATATTAAGAGAAAACTCTGCGCGCAAATGTCGATTGCTTCATTTATACTCAAAAAATCAAGAACACTATATTTGGGCCATATCTACCCAAAGTCATTTAAAGATGCAAACGCTGTTTGAATATGATTACATCCCTGAAGATCCGCAAGATTTTCAAATAGAAATCATTTTGCCCAATCATTTCTTTTATTATCAAGGAAACTTATATTACTTGTTTTTGAAAGAAAACGGACGCTTGGTTGTTGGCGAAATCGGGGTCAATCATTCTTGGGAAGAAGTATCTTTTATCGCCGAAACCTTAGGTGTAAAAAATGCCGAATTTCAGATATCAAAAGTCTTCAAACTCCAAGAAAATCGGTTGCAGGCACGTGCTCTTATCGGTTATTGTTGGCGCGCCCTCAATGATGATATCATGGCAACGCTTCCTCTTTTCAAAGATGACTTTGTCAAAATCAGACAATTCTCATATCAAGAGTTGGATTTTGAGTGGATGGAAGCCGGAGAAAGAGTTTTTCACAACGGAGAAGTTTGGCAGGTTTGTCAAGATTTGCAAAAGCATTTTTTTCTCAAACAAACGCCTTTCTTTGTAAAGAAGTAATAAAAAAGCTGTTTGGCCAAAGTCAAACAGCTTTTTTTGCATATCCGTTATTTCAGCTTGTCTGGATTAAGTCCCTGCAATTCTTTGGGAACAAAGAGACCGTCTTTGCGGATGAGCTTGTCATCAAACCAAATTTCTCCGCCGCCTTTTTCTGCCGTTTGGATAAGCACCAAATCCCAGTGAATGGCCGAGCGGTTGCCGTTGAAGGTTTCGTCGCTGTAAGAATTGCCAATCGCCATATGGAGCGAACCTGAGATTTTTTCATCAAACAAAATATCCAGCATCGGCTTGGTGATATAAGGGTTGACGCCAAGTGCAAACTCACCCATATAGCGGCTGCCGGCATCCAAGTTCAGAAGTTTTTGAAACTTATCATTATTGGCCATAGAGGTGCCTTTGATGATTTTGCCGTCTTTGAACTCCAGCCGAATATTGGAAAAATATTCACCCTCATAAACCGTATCGGTATTAAACTGAATAACCCCGTTGATGGAATCTTTCACCGGTGCGGTATAAACCTCCCCGTCCGGCAAGTTCATCGCCCCATCGCAGGCAATGGCTTTAAGGCCTTTAATCGAAAACTCAAGATGTGTGTTTGGGGCAATAATTTTCACCTTGTCGGTTTTATCCATCAGTTTTTTCAAAGGCAGCATGGCTTTGGCCATTTTGGCATAATCCACCAAACAAGCGTTGAAATAAAAGTCTTCAAAAGCCTCTGTTGACATCCGAGAAAGAGCCGACATCGTGTTGTTGGGATAACGCATCACCACCCAGCGGGTTTTGGGAATCCGCACCTCAAAATGCACCGGATTATAAAACTCATGCTGATACAAGTGCATTTGTTTTTCCGAAACATCCGAGAGCAAAAACATATCATCATAGCCGCGGATACCGATATAAGCATCACATTGCTTCATAATCTCGGCATGCATCTGGCCAAAAGCGTGGAGTTGGTCTTTTGAGGCTTTATCAATAAAACTTTTGATAAAAGCATTGTCGTTAAAATACCAAAAAGGCACCCCGCCGGCTTTGGTCACTTGTTTAATCACTTCATTAAACAGTGTTTTGACCGATTCGCTAAAACCTTCGATAAAAACCTTTTCTCCTTTTTTGACCTTGATAGATTTTTTCACAATCTGCTCAGCCATTTGAATTAATCTGTCATCAATTTTCATTTTTCCTCACCGTATGGTTAATTACATATTCAATCATTTCATCTTCACTTGCAAGATTGGGGAGAATTTCGTCACCCCAAACATTTTCGCCGATAATGCCGACCCGCGGCTTTTTATCTTTGCAAATAGCCCAAAACTTAAACAGGGCAATCAAAAGAAAAGCCGCATTTTTCTGCGTGGCACAAAAATATTGCGGAGTTTTGCTTTCCCGCCACTGCACCACAATTTGTCTTTTGAGATAATCCTCCTGCACTTTAAGCCCGAGATAGCCCAAGCGTTTGATATCGGCATAGGCTTCTTTTTCATCCATCCTGAGTAAATCGCGCATATAGCGGAGCGCATTGGTCAGCGCAGCAAAGGGACGATATTGCTCAAAGGCTTTAGTGCTGTCTTCAACCACAAAGATAACTGTTTCCAAACAGGTGTCTTCGGCATAGCTTTCTACCGAAAAAGCCAGCACGGCAAAATACATCAAATCATTTTGCGGCATACTGATTTTGAGCACGCGCTCATTGGCATATTGGTCAAGCAAATCCCTTGCATAAGCCCGCATTTTCGGCCACGAATCCAAAAAAGAATCCGCAAGCTCAAGCAATGGACAAGTTTGTCCTAAAAAAGCCGCCGTTTTATTTTCATCAAACACAATTTCGAGCATCAAAAACTCCTTTTAAGAGATATATAATCACAAAAAAGATAAAAAAAGGTATATAAGCTGTGCAAAAATAAAAAATATTAGACAAAAAATTTTTATTATGCTATAAAAAGACATAACAGTTAATGTGCGGAGGAACAATGTCCAAAAAAAATACACCGCCCAAAGAAAAAATAAACATCGGAAGAGATTTAGCTTATATGATTGTGCTTCCGATGGCTCTTTCTGCCCTATCGCAAAAAAAACGCCGCAAATATAAATCGCAATCCAGCAACATTTATGAAAATTTACTTTGCTTGAAAAACTCTCTGGACAATTTCTTTATCACCAGCACCAAAAAAAATTCTGAAGAATATAAACAGCAACTCTACCGCAAAATTTTGGTAGAAAAGCTCATTCTCAACATTGCTGCCGGCAAAAATTCCGAAATAAAACAAAATCTTGAACAAATTATGAAAGATGAAGGCTTAAAATTTGTCGAAAAAGAAGAAAGCCTGATATCGCAAGAAGAAAAATTCTTAATCAAAACCGAGTTCCACGGCATATCTCACTACCCGTCCAAGGAACAGCTTTCCGCATATTTTCAAAATTATATAAAAGACGGCAATGAAAAAGCCCCGTCTTCTTATACCGAATTGGATTATGTTTTAGACAACATTCCCTCGTGGAAATATTTCAAGCAATTTGCCTCTTTCAAAAAAAGAGCCTCTATTTTTGCCAAGGCTCTGGCCGAAAAAGGGCTTCCGCCACAAGAAATACAAAACCTCAATGCTTATGACATGGTGGCCATTTTCAAAAATTATAATCAAAAACACGACATTCCCAATTTTGAAACGGCCAAATCCAAGTTCATCAAATATTTCATCAGCCATCATGAGGCCGATTATCGTGCCTATATGCAAGAAAACAAAGCCGTCATTTTATATGCTTTGAGAAACAAAGGCATAGAATTAGACATAAAAAAGAACCATCATGCCTATGAAGAATTTGTTGAAAAAAACATCATTTTAATGAAAAGCAAAGGCTGTGTTCCGCCGCTGTTTAACATTCATCACAAACATCCGGTCAAAGACAGCAAAACCGAAGAAAACCTAAGCATGGCCAACAGCCCCAAAAACCTTTGTCTGATATTGGAATGTCCCTATCACAACATGTTGCATTTGTTTGATACCAATGTCTTAGGCAAAACCATCTTCAATCGCAAAGTCAAGCGTGTGGAACTGCCGCATGGAATGATATTTTTTGGCGGTTTCTCGCGCAAATTCCAAATTTATCGCCAAAACGAAAATGGCTATTCTGACATTTTGGCACAAATGATAAACAACAAACAAAATCAAAAATAGATGCAAGAACTGATAAATTGCTTAAAAAATCTGCCCTTAATGCTCACCGTCAAACCGGCCTCGGCTGAGCAAATCATCCGCACCCAACAAGACTTAAAAATCAATCAGATAGCCATGCTTCCTCAAGCTTTTGCCCAACTTTTGCATCAGATAAACACCATAGAATATGACGGCAGCTATTTGTTTGGCATCAATCCCCGCTCTTATTATCTTGATATTTTTGCCGAAAATGAGATGTTGAACTTGCCAGATAAAGAAAATTTGCTCATTTTGGGCTATGATGAGTTTGACTATCTGGCCTATAATCAGACCGAAGATTGCTATCAAATAATTGACAAAGATAGTTTTGCCGTGTTACAAAGATTTTCAGATTTAGAACAAGCAATCAAATATTTATTTAAGATGGAAGATGACGAACAATATTTTTGAATATAGCAAAGAAAACATCAAAAAAGCGGCCGAAACCATCAAAAACGGCGGTTTGGTAGCCTTTCCGACCGACACGGTTTATGGTTTGGGTGCCGATGTTTATAATGCAAAAGCCGTTGCCAACATTTTTGAGGTCAAGCAACGTCCGACTTTTGATCCGCTGATTTCGCATATTGCCGATATTGACTTTTTACCCGAATATGCCGAGACCGATAGCCGCGTGATGGATTTGGCACGCCATTTTTGGCCCGGACCTTTGACCTTTGTTTTAAAGAGAAAAGACAAAAATCATGCACTTGATTTGGTTTGCTCAGGCTTGCCGAATATCGCCGTTCGTATGCCCAATCACCCGATTGCTTTGGAACTGATACGTTTGTCCGGCACCCCGATTGCCGCCCCTTCGGCCAACAAATTTAAGAGCATTTCTCCCACCACGGCCTATCATGTTTACAACAGCTTGGGCGATAAGGTGGATATGATTTTGGACGGCGGCCGTTGCAAAGTCGGTGTAGAAACCACCATTATCGATTTGACCACCAAAGACATTGTTATGCTCCGAGCCGGCGGTATGAGCAAAGAAGAGCTGGAAGAATATACCGGTGAGAAGATTCTCATCTCGCACGGTGACCCCAACAAACCCAGCGCCCCCGGCCAATTGCTGAAACACTATGCTCCGGGAAAAACATTGCGCATTAATGTCACTGAGCCGCAAGCAGACGAGTTTTATATCGGTTTTGGCAATACGCCGCAAGCCCACCTCAATTTGAGTCCCAAAGGCGATTTAAGAGAAGCCGCGGCCAATCTGTTTGCCTATCTGCGCTTTGCCGATGCCCAGCCCAATTTCAAAGGCATTGCCATGGCCCCCATTCCGGAAAATGATTTGGGCTTGGCCATTAATGATCGGATTAAGCGCGCTTCTTACAAAGAATAAAAAAAGAGGGAATTTTCCCTCTTTTTTTATAATGTCTTCAAAATGAAATCCGGAATAATCTGCACCTCGCCGCAATATTGCCCGATGGAAGAAAAGCCTTCGATTTCCATATTTTCTTTAGCAATACCGGTCATCGTGAGCGCGGTTTTGATGCCATAACTTTTGCCGCCCAAAATATCGGTTTCCAAAGTGTCCCCCACCATAAGAATGCGATTATCCGGTGTGTCGATATGTTGCAAGGCAAAATCAAAAATCAGCGGATACGGTTTGCCGAAATATTCCACCTCGCCGCCCAAATCTTCATAAAATCGCGCCACCGAACCTTGACGCACCACAGCATCTTCATACTGATTTTCATGCGCCCGCAAATCGGGGTTAGCACAAATGAGCGGCAACCCGAGTTTATAAATTTTGCGCAACTCGGCTTCAAAGGGTTGCAGATTCAAAAAATCTTTCCAAACCCCGTTTTCAAAAATCTGCGGCACCCCGATATAAACAAAATCGGCTTCTTCCGGGGTTTGCACTTCTTGGTATGGGCTATCGGCAAACAAGGTCTGGCTGGGACGGCCGAATTGATAAAATTTGAGCTTGCGGGTATCGGAAGAAAAAGTATCATAAGCCAAATCACCCGAAGTGACAATCTCGTCATAATGCACCCCTTTAACAAAGCCGCGTTTGGCTTGGCTTTCTTCGGCTTGAGCTTGTCGTTGCGTACCATTAGAGAGCAAAATCACTTTTTTCTTGGCTTGGCGCAGTGCAATCATATGCTCTTGCGCACCTTCAATCGGGGCGTTGCCGTTCCAGGTCACGCCGTAAATATCCAGCACAAAAACATCAAATTTATCTTTTAAACTCAAAATATTATCTAGCATTTTTTCAAAACCCTGTTTAAGATAAGCCTTACAAAAAAAATAAGGAAAGGTTGTTACAATATGGATGATTATAGCCACGATTATTTATTAGACAAGAGGGTTAAAATTTTTCAACCGCTCAATGGCTACCGCGCCTCAACCGACGCGGTGATTTTATCATCCATGGTCGGCAAAATCAAAAAAGGCGAAAGCATTTTGGATGTCGGCTCCGGCACCGGCGCCGTTTCTTTGTGCTTAGCCTCACGCTTTGCCGAAAAACAGCCGCAAATCACCGGGCTGGAGTTGCAGCCGGAGTTGGCCGAACTTTCCAATTTGAGCGCTGAAGCCAATCGTTTTGACAGCTTTTTGCGCTATATCAATTGCGATATAAAAAATAAGCCGCAAGAGATAAAAAACTGCAGCTTTAACCATGTGATTACCAATCCGCCTTATTCGGAGAGCGACATGCCCTCGCCCAACCCGAGCAAAGCCTTGGCTCATAATCACAACAACTTCTCGCTTAAGGCTTGGATTGAATTTTGCATCAAGATGATGGCACCGCTCGGCCATTTTTATATGATAAATAGGGCTGAAGCCTTGGATGAAATTTTAGCTGTTCTTCATGGCAAACTCGGCCATATTGAGGTGATTCCGCTGTTTTCAAAGGCGGGACAAAAAGCCAAAAGAGTGGTTATTCGCGCGCAAAAAGACAATCACACCCCGACCCAAATTCATGCCGGATTGATTATTCATGAAGCAAACGGCGAATATACACAAGCCTCGCACCAAATCTTGCGCTTGGGCCAAAGCTATGACGAACTTTAAGAGTTTTTATATTTAACCGCGGTTCGAATGGCATCAATTGCGGTTTCAATCAGCTTATTGGCGGTTTTGGCATTGTTGGGATAAATGCTGTAGCCAAAACTGGTCATCACATTATAATCCATATAGTTTCCGACCACCGGCTCATCAAAAATGGCTTTGATTTTTTCCAATTCCACTTCCAAATCATGCTCATTGTTAAAATCGTTGATTAAGAGCCAGAACGGATATTTCAGCCCGCGTGCCACGGTATAGCTCTTTTTCAGGCGGAAAACCAACTTGGAAGCAAGCTTTTTCAAAACAAAGTCAGCCATGTTGGCTTCTTTAAGCTCTTCCATATTATCAATATTAACGCCCAAAACCGCCATCATATTTTTGCGTTGGCGCATATCTTTGTATTTTTCATTATTCACGGC
Organism: uncultured Alphaproteobacteria bacterium; assembly: GCA_944390265.1. Classification (GTDB taxonomy): domain Bacteria; phylum Pseudomonadota; class Alphaproteobacteria; order RF32; family CAG-239; genus CAJLXD01. The sequence goes on from CALXPK010000028.1 coordinate 13,965, forward strand.
AATCTGGACGCGGTCTTCAAACAAATAGAAGTTAGGCAAACCGGTCACGGCATCATAAAGGCCGGCGCCGGGGTTATATTTGATTTTGCGGTCGCCGACCAAAGCAAAGGTAAAATGCTCGGCATCATCAATATACATGGCCTGCAGGTTGATTTTATAGATTCTTTCTTTGACAGTTTTCAGGCGGGTTTGCAAAATTTTGTCATTGGTAAGCATGGCTCCGATATTTTGGGCAAGCATTTCCCAATCTTGTTTATCGACAAAATCCCAAAAGCTATGGCCGAGGATATCATTTTCGTTAGAAACTTCCAAAATGGCCAAAGCGGTGTTGTTAAGATAAGCAATCTTATCATCGCGAATGATGATAAAGGGTCTGTCGGAAAGCTCAAAAATTTTCAAGATGGCATCGGGCATGGATAAAGAAAAAGCGCTCCACTCATTTTTGAGTCGCGCGCTTTTCGGAGTATTTTGATTAGCAGAGTCGGAAACACTGACAGTAACGGGAGCAAAAGAAGAAGTTTTGCTGTTTGGAACGCTTATCGGCTCATCCAAACTCTCCATAGCATCTAAATCGACTCCAAAATCGGCAGCTTTTTGCAAGACTCGGGTATCGGCATGAGCCACCCCCGGTTCATCAAGCTCTTCCAAATAAGCCAAATTATCGGCTCCGAAATTGATTTTATTATCATTCACCATCATAAGACCCAAGATTTTTCAAAATTTGATATAAATATATACGTAAAAAAAAGATTTCTCAATTTATTTGTTCTTTATTAACATATATATATTAAAATAGAATAAAATAAAAAGAAAATGAAAGAATTTTAACATGGTCGAAGAAAACAATTCAGCCCCGGAAACCGAAGCCAAGAGCGAATCGGTTACAGAAAACAGTTCCGAGTCGAACATCAAAAAAAATGTTTTGCTCAAAGAACGCTATGAAATCAACTTCAATGCCCCGTTGAACAATTTAAATTGCAACGGCGGCAATGCCTATCGCGTCAATGACCGCATAGACACCCGTCGCGAGCTTTTTGCCCTTGTTTGCGGCAAAGAAACTTGTCCGCGCAGCTCACTTTTGCCCTATTTCAAATCTATCGACCACCCCAACATCATCAAGCTGGTTGAATATGGCATAATCAAAGATCCGGTTCAAAAAAGCAACACCATAGCGCTGATATATATATTGCCTCAAGGCGGCAAAGTGATGGACCATTTGGAAGAACTGAATCTGAGAGCCAATCCACACAAGCTCAAACACATCATCATGGGGCTGATTTCGGCAACCGAAGCCTTAAAAGGCTACGGCATCATTCACCGCTCCATTCGACCGGACAATCTTTTCTTCCGCAACAAAGATTTGAACGACATTGTCGTCGGCGATTGTCTGGCCTCGTTTCCGGCCTATTATCAACCCTCGGCTTGCGAAACCATAGAAAGCCTGATGTCCATGCCGGCCGGCCGCGGCAACGGCACCGAAAAAAATGACATTTATGCCAGCGGCGCCACCGGTTTAAGCCTGCTGTGCGCCAAACTTCCGCTGGCCGATTTAAGCACGGCGGAAGTCATCCGTCAAAAAATGAAAAAAGGTTCATTCAACGCCCTTTCGCAGGAAGAAAAAATTCCAACCGGGCTTGTTTCTGCTTTCAAAGGAATGTTGGCCGATGATCCGCATGCTCGCTGGAACTTTACCCAAACCTACAACTTTTTAGACGGCAAAACCCCCTATGTAGCCACCCACACCATGCAAGATAAGCTCAAACGCTCCCTCACCATCAACGGAGAAAAATGCTATTCAGCCAAAGAAGTGGCCTACAACCTGTTTTTGAACCCCAATGACGGTTGGGAAATCATCAAATCGGGAAAACTGCTGGAATGGGTTAAAAACGGCTTGGAAAATGAAGACATTTTCAAACATTTGGAAAAGATGATAAACCAAATTGATGAGAGCATCAGCCATGATATCACCATCGCCCAAATATGCATCATCTTGGATCCGAGCGCCCCGATTCATATGCGCGATATTTCCGTTTTTCCGGACGGTGCCGCCAAAGCCATTTATTATTGCCTGCAACACAATTTGAACATTGACAATTTTTATGATTTGTTCAGCTCGGAGCTCATCCGCAATTGGTATCTGCAACAGCAAGACATGCGCACCCCGATGAACTTGTCGGAACTGCGCATCAACATCAACCGCAAAGACATCGGATACGGCTTGGAGCGCATCATCTATGAGCTGGATGAAGATCTTCCCTGCTTCAGCCCGTTGTTGGGAGATGAATATGTCAACACCGCGGCACGGGTTTTAAAAGCGCTCGATGCCAACTATGCCAACATCAAAGGCGAGATAAGGCCTTATGACAAAAACATCATTGCCTTTCTGCGTTGCAAACTCGGCAAAAAAATAGACGGCATAATCTTAGATTTGAACGCCAATAAAGAAGGCATACAAATTTCGGCCATCATCCGTTTATATGCCGACATGCAAAAAAAATACGGACCGGTACAGCTGAACAACTTGGGTCAATGGCTCTGCAGCATATCCAAACCGGTCATTGAAAATTATCACAATTTAAAAATTCAAAAGAAACTGGAGAAAGATTTGGCCAAAGTTGCAAGAAGCGGCAAAATCATTGAAATCTGTCAGGTTTTGGAAAACCCCGAAGTCAAAGAACAAGATATAGAAATGTATCGCAAGGTCAAAAAAGAGATTATCTCTTTGCTTTCGGAAAAGAACAGAATTTTGACTCAAAGCAACCGCATTATTGAAGAAGCCAAAGAAGATGCCGTCAAATTTTCGAGCATATTGGCCGTGATGACCATGATTGCCTCCTTCACCTTTAATTTAATGAAATGGATATCACAATGAAAAAGATAAGCAAAAAGAAAAATGCCAATTTCAAAAAATCGTTTCAATCGCTTTCATTTGCAAGAAAGAGTTTGTTATTTATATTTTTGGCAATTTTGGCCTCATCGGTTTTGCCGGCAGTCATTGTCATTTTAATCGGATTGTTGCCAACCATCACCATTTTGTTTGTCGATCCCAAAAACGCAGCCAAATTGGTCATTGTCGGCTGTTTCAACCTTTCCGGAATGTTTGTATATCTGATAAATATCATTGACAAGTTCAATATGGATGAAGCCTTTTCCATAGTCAGCGACATTTTCAACATGATAATCATGCTGGGCTCGGCCGCTCTAGGCTTTTTGGTCTATTATGAAATGCCCAACCTCTTTGCCTACATTGCGCAAAGTGCATCACAACGCCGTCTGGTCAATATTGATAAAGACCTAAGCAAAATCACCGAAGAATGGGGCCAATCGGTAATAGATGAGCAAATCAACCAACATATGCAATAAAAAAGCTATTGCATCTGCGTCATATGCTGTCTTAGTTTTTTAATCGAATTAAGCTCTATTTGTCTGACTCTTTCTTTAGAGATATGATAAGTCTGGCTGAGTTCATCAAGGGTAACATTTTTTTCAAGCAAGCGTCTTTTGAACAAAATGTCTTTTTCACGCTCGTTCAAACAAGCCAAAGAAGAGGCAAACATTTTTTTGCGCTTCCGGCTGATTTCGCATTGAGAAAGCACAGCTTCCTGATTGGGCTTGGCATCGGCCACAAAGTCCAACCATTCATGATTTTTGTCTCCGTCGTGTTGAAGCACGGCATTGAGAGACCCGTCATGAGCCTTCAAGCGCTCGTTCATGGAAACCACCTCTTTGGGAGAAACTTCCAAACATTGAGCAATATCCCCGATAATTTTATCAGACATCTGAGCATCGTGCATCAGGTTCATTTTGTCTTTAAGGCGGCGCAAGTTGAAAAACAATTTTTTCTGAGCGGCGGTTGTCCCGATTTTGACCAAAGACCAAGAATTGAGAATATATTTTTGGATAGAAGCCTTAATCCACCACATGGCATAGGTTGAAAAACGGTTTCCTTTGTGAGGGTCAAATTTTTCCACGGCAATCAGCAGCCCCATATTTCCTTCGGCAATCAAATCGGCAACCGGCAAGCCGTATCCATTGAACTGGGAAACGATTTTAACCACCAACCGCAAATGAGAAGTGATGAGTTTGTAAGAAATTTTGGCATCTTTGGTTTTAACATATTCCTGAGCCAAAGCAAATTCTTCCTCACCGGAAAGCAGGGGAAATTGTTGAATACTGCGCAGATAGCGCGCCAGATTAATCTCGGGTGAAAAATCAAAACCGTTCAAATTTTTTGTTTCAACCATAATATATCTCCCAGAGTGAGCAGAAAACTATATTTTCTCTGCAGAGAAATGCTAACTTAGGGTGATATATCAGGCTAGCTTAATATTTTAGATATCGGTTATCGAAAAAAACCATAACCATAGCGGGCTATATAGTTTTGAGCACTTGGTGCAGCTCTTCAAAGTCATCCGGGAAAGGAGAAGAAAACCGCACAAACTCTTTGCTTCTGGGATGAACAAAGCCGAGCGTTGCGGCATGAAGCGCCTGCCTTGGAAAAGAATTGATATATTTTTTACTTACTTCATTCATGCCTTTAATCAGCGATTTTTTGGCTTTTTCATAGAGCTGATCGCCGATGAGATTGCACCCGATGGAAGACATATGCACTCTGATCTGATGTGTTCTGCCGGTTTCCAAATTGCACTTAACCAAGGCGGCCGCATTTTTAAAAACCTCCAGAGTTTGATAATGGGTAACGGCGTGTTTTCCGCCATTGGTAAGGATGGCCATTTTTTTGCGGTCATAAGGGCTGCGGCCGATATTTCCTTCAATTTTTCCGTTCAGCGGATTAGGCACGCCGTAAACCAAAGCATAATAGGTTCTTTCAATGGAATGAGCAAAAAACTGCTCACTCAAAAAGCGGTGAGCGGCATCATTTTTGGCCACCACCAACAAACCGCTGGTGTCTTTATCAATCCGATGTACAATCCCCGGACGCTTCACGCCGCCCACACCGGAAAGGCTGTCTCCGCAATGAAAAAGCAGCGCATTAACCAAAGTATGATGAGGCGCTCCCGGAGCCGGATGCACGGTCATACCGGCCGGTTTATTGACCACCACGATATCCTCATCCTCAAAAACAATATCAAGCGGAATATCTTCCGATTCGGGTTCAGCCTCAACTGCTGGCGGAACAAAGACCTGATACACGTCATTTTCCCTCACTTTAAAAGAATTATCGGCAATAATATTGTCATCGCAAGAAACATTGCCTTCTTTAATCAGGCGTTGAAGCTGTGAGCGAGACATTTTCGGAAAAGATAAGGCCAAAAACTTATCAATCCGCAAACCTTTATAATCTTTATTAACTATTTGTGAGCTATATATGGTATTATCTGTTATCATATCCGTTGGCAAAATAAATTAAAACCCACCTACAAACATACAGATAAATAATAATTTTGCAAGACGGATGTCAAAAAAACGATGAGGAAAAAAAATGGATAAATTAAAATTAGTCAAAACAACCGTATTTATCTTAACCTTTTTGCTTATTTTCGGAACATTGTGCATCTTGGGACTGTTTTATCAAAAGACGCATGGAAGAAACACCGAAACACCGCAACAAATTTCCTTAAAGCAACCAATCGGCAGCTATGTCAAAGAGATGCGTGCCGACAACGGCAAATTATATATTTTAACCGTTGGCGGAGGTCAGGAAGACCGCATCATCATTTTTGATGCCGCATCCGGCCGCGTTGAAGCAACCGCAAGCATTAACTGAGAGGAAAAATAATGAGCAATCAAGCAGATAAAAACATTGACACTTCTTCATTGTTTGATGAAACCGATGATGCCGAATTTGAAAAATTGTTAAATGAGTTTATCTCTTCCGAAATCACGGAAGAAGATACCGAAACCATGGCCACGGATTATAAAGAAGCCCACCAAAAGCAACAAGTTTCGGCCTCAACCTCCGGCACAGCGGAAGCCAAACCCTCCACCCGTTTGTGTGAAGAAGAAAACAATTTGTTCAGCGCGCATGAAAACTTTAGCAACGCCATATTCAAAATTGCCGATAAAAACAACATCAAGCGTCCCAACTTCAAAATCACGGAAGATTCTTTATACCCGCGCTACAAGCCCTATTTGGGTGAACAATTTGCCTATGACACTTTGGCCGGCTGGGATGTCATGATAAAAGCCTACCCCACCCGCATCATGAACATTGACCCCGGCGCCAAAGACGAAGAATTGTTGGAATATGCCGAAAAAACCACGGATGAAAATTTGCAGCTGGCCCTCATCTCTTATGTTGAAATTTTAATTGAGCTGGAAAGCTGCGAAATTGCCTATGAAAAACGTCGTCTGAAAGCCAAAAGAAAAAAAATCGAGCGCGAAGTGGTTGAAGAACATCAACGCCGCATTGACAAAATGAAAAAATATATCTCGGCCATTGAAGCCAAACAATTTCCGATAAATGCCGAAAAACTGATAAACAACTATTTCAAAACCTCACGCAAAGATGCCGAAGGCGCTTTCAAAGTACTCACCAACAATCCGGCCACCTTTTCGCCGATAGAAGTGAGCAAAATCAAAGCCCGCTTTTTTGGTTTGATAAAAGCCAAACCCGAAGACGGCATCCGCGTCAACCGCGAGCTCGGAAATTTTTTGAAAAAATTAAAGGTTTAATTTTAGAGAAAAATATAGACAAAATATAAAAACAATGATATATTAAAAAACAAAGAGATAAAAAAAGAGGCAAACCATGTCAACATCAGAAAACATAAAGAAAATGACTCAAAAATTTGTCGCCGAAAAGAGCGCCCAAAATCTGCAGGAACTTTCTCTGCAAGATATGGCTCAAACATGGTCTTCCGCCAAAGAAGCGCCCGATGCCGAACAACAAAAAGCAAACCTTTCCAAAGTTGCAAATGCCGAAGTTTTGCAAAATAAAATCAATGAATATTTGGTTGATTTAAACTACGGCCGTTTTTCACCGGCCGATTTTCCGCATATTATGGAGTTTTGCGAAGAATTTGGCTTCAAACTGGCCAACACCGAGCTCAAATCAAAAATAGAGAATTTGCAAGAAACCATGGAAAAATGCCGGCTTAATCTGCCGCATGAAGTTCAAGTCAAACTTGATGACAAGCTCAAATCAGAATTTTCGCCTTTTCCGCGTTTGGATAGAATCTCCATCAGCGGCAATGAAGACCAAATCAAAGATTTAGATGACAAAAAACAAATCATCGGCAAAACCGTTTCCTTCATGGATGACAACAATGACACCCTTGGCGGCGTTGAATTTGACAAAGACAACAATGCCCATATTTTGTGCCCCGACAAAGACGGCAATGCCGTTGAATATAAATTAACCGCGGGTAATGTTTTTTCTCGCATCAATGATGACAAGAGCGAAACGCCGATAGACCTCAAGGCACCGGAAAAACTTTCCACACAAGATATCAATGCCTACAATCTGGCCAAAGGCTCCCAAAAGGTATGGAAAAAATTTATCAATAAAGAATTGGATAAAAACATTCAAAAATCGCAAACAACGGTCAGCGAAGGCCGTTTGGCCACCACGCGTGTCAACGAAACGCAGGCCGAAACTGAAAATGCCCCGCAGACCACACGCTTTGATGAAAAACCGAGCAAAGAAAAAAATGAAGGTGACTTCAAGAATGATACCGACAATGAAACGGCTTTTCCGAACAATGATTTTCAGTGGAAAGAAGATGATATCATCAAAGTCATGTTCCAAGATTGGTTTTTGGCTGCCGCCAACTCTGCCACCAATTTTGTCTTGAACCATGTAGAATATGCCGCCGCCGGCATCTGGAACAACTTGCAAAGATCATATCGCAACCGCCCGAAAGAAGACAATAAAAAAGAGCCGGAAAAACCCGATGTCACCCATCAGTTTTATTCCGAAGTGGAAGAAATTTCGCAAAAGAGCACCAAAAACAAACAGAACTCTTGCGACAATGCCGCCATTATTGAGAAAATTAAAAACGGCCAAACCAAAGAAGCCGTCATTGAAAATGATTTATTGCGCAACTTCGGCCAGCAAACCGGTGTTGACGTGGAAGGTCTGTTAGGCAAAGGCAGTCCGGAAAAAACCGTGCCGCTGATGACCAACATGGCCGCCCTTTATTCACAGTTTACCGACACCTATGCGCGCAGTGCCATTTTGGATGCCAAAATGCAGGATGTTCACAATTTTGACAACACGGCCAAAGATGCCTTATATGAACAAAAATTGACCGAAGGCGGAAAAATTGCCAAAAGAATGTTGTATGAAGAGCTCAAAAAAGACCCCAAAAAAGCAGATTTGCAATGTTTTGCCGACATCTTGACCAAGGCTTCCAAAGATATGTACAAAGCGCTCAACTCGGCTCAAAAAGATTATGACAAAAAACGTTATAATGAGCATGGCAAAAAGCCGCAGGAAAATAAAATCTTGCTGACCTATCAACAATATTTGGGCAAAGAAGAACCCTCCAATTTGTACGAGTTTGCCAAAGAACAATCGGCCATCATCAGCAATCGCGATTTTATTATCTCCGATCTGAACACCGAACAAAAAGAAATTGAAGCGGCCGAGCGTGACAACAGCATAAAACGTCAAAAATTGTTGCAAAGCAAAAACCACATCTTAAAAGGTCTGGGACAACAAAACCTGACAAACATCACGGCCGGCAAAGACATTCCGTTTCGTCCTCAAAACCAAGGGAGAGACTAAAACGGCATGAAAAAATTGTTAAAAATCTTTTCTTTGGTTTTGTCGCTAATAGTCTGGACATACCTATATGTCATCTTATTCGGACAGATTTTGCTCTGTTTTTGGAACTTTAACATATTGTCGGCGCAAAGCTGGCACATTGTATATCAATATTGGGAAAGCGGCGGCATCATCCGCACCTGGCAAGACTATCTTCTTTTGCTGTGTTTGGTGCTTTATCTGCCTTTGTGGTACATTGGCTGGAAACATTTTCGGCGCATCAGCTGGTTGCAGGTATTGCTCTGGCCGCTCAATCGCTACAATCGCTATCTGGTAGACAAATACGGCGAAGGAGCCCAACACATCACCATCAAAAACATGGGCACCGGAGGCATCAAAATAGAAGAAGAAATTGAGCAAAAGGCCAAGCCCCAAACCAAAATCGAAACCGATGAGGAAGTTAACAAAATCAGAGCCGCCGTCACCGAAAAAATAAATTCTGTAAAACATGAATAAAAAATAAACACTTTTTAATAAATAGGATATAAAATAAAAAATAACAGAATTCGCAAGATTCACGAGGAGCATAATTTGAAACCTTTACTGATACTGATGCGCATCATTTTCGTTGGTATCTTCTGGAGCATCTTCTTTCTGGAAGGTATAAGGGTTATTATGCTCAAAAACTGGCGTTTTGACATTCTGCGCAAAGAACATTGGGAATATGCTTGGGACTTGTGGCTATCCGGCTGGGTAATTTCCGACGCCAAAGAATGGGCTTTTGTACTGATAATTTTAACCTTTATTCCGCTCTGGCTGACCGGCTGGGCCGCTTTGAGCGTAGTTGTCTGGGAAAAAGTTTTTCTCTCCGTTCTCAAATTTCCGGTAACGCTTATCAAAAAAATCTTTTTTGAACAAGTAAAGATTATTGCCGCCACTACCGGCGTCAAAAAAATCAAAAAGAAAAAATCTTACAAAGAAATACGCCCCAAGAGCATCCGTCCGCCGTTGGACAACCGTTATTATGAAACCGCCTCGACCACAACCAAACAAGCCCCCTTGTCCACGGCACCGGTCATTGAGCCGCTGGCACCGGCACCGATTGTACCGCCTCAAAACAGCCAACCGGCCTCGGAAGGAAAATTTGACCATTCTCTGTTCAAATTTGACGATGATGAAGATTTTGATTTTGACTTCGATGCTTTTGACGACGATAAAAAAGCCGATAAACCGGAAGAAAGCGCCCCGGCAGAAATTGAAGTTGTTGAAACGCAAAAAAATGACAAACCGGCTCCCCGGGACAAAAACAACAAGCGCGACAATGCATCCGGCAATCGTTCCAATAACAAAAACCGCAATTCCAATGCCAATTCCAATACCCAGCCTTCGGCCAAGAGCAACGGCAACTCAACCTTAGACGTCATCAAACAAAAAGGCTACGAGGTCATGACCGGCGTAACCATCAAAAACAACCTCATTGATTATGTCGGCATTGCCGCCAACCAAATCTGCATCTGTCTGATTGATAAAGAACCCGGAGATTGGCTGGCCGATGAAGAACGCTTCAACGATGAAGAACCTTTGTGGTTTTCAGAAAGTTCACACCGCATTTCGCCTGTCCGCAAAGCCGATTTGGCGCGCCAACATTTAATCGACAAGCTGGAAAGCGCCGATTTTCATTTTGATGTCAAAGCCTATGTCATTGAACAAATCGGCAACATCATCAATGCCGAAGATATGTTTGAAATTTGGGACGATATCGGGGTCAACGTCACCCGCATAGACCGAGGCACCCCCAAAGAGTTGAAACTTTTTTCCAAAACATTGGATGAAGCCATTGAAAGCATAGACAAAGACAAATTGGAAAAAATCAAAAAACTAATCCGAAGCATAGCATAAACAAGTAAAAGGTTAAGGAACAAACATGGCCATAGAAAAAAAAGGTGAAGAATGGGAAGAATATAATAACGCCGTCAAATGGATGACAATAACCGTGCTTTCGGCAATCGGCGTCACCATTTTGCTGGCAATAATATCCATGCCGCTCGGCTATCTGATAGGCACCGGCATCTCCAAACAGTCCATCAGCGATGTCGGCAAGTTCATCTCTATTGTGCTGAGCAATCCGGACTATCTTTTCTCTCGTTACTGGAGCTGGATAAAACAATTGGCCAATTATCAGGGCAGTTTTTCTGTCAGTTTGTGGTTGCCGATTTTGCCGTTTTTCAGCCTACCGACGATTCTGGTTGTAGGCATCATCACCAACCCTTATCGTTTTCAGTCAAACATTCATGGTTCGGCCCGTTTGGCAACCCTGCGAGACATTAAAGAAATGGGCCTACTGGATGGCTTCTGTCAAGTTGTCGGCCGCTATAAAGGTCATTTGCTAAAAATGAAAGAAACCTTGTCCACCCTGTGCTGCGCACCTCCGGGCACCGGTAAAACCGTGGGCGTGGTGATGCCGACCATTTTCCACTCCCCCACCATGAGCATTGTGGTCAACGACCCCAAACCGGAACTTTGTTTTTCCACAACCGGCGCCAGAGCCAAAGTCGGTCCTGTGTTCGTCATCAACTGGGGTGCCGAAGACAATCCGGCCGAAGGTATCTATTACCCCAGCTGGAATCCGTTGTCTCCGACAGCCATTCCTGCCCCCGGGCCGGATCGCGATATGTATATCGACTCCATGTGCAACGTTTTGGTGGAAGACCCCAAAGGCGGCGCCGACCCGCACTGGTCAAAAACCGGCCGTGCCGCTTTGACCGGATTTTTGCACTTTATTGCTTTTAAGTGCGAAAAAGCCCGCGCCAACGACTATTTCATCGGCCGCATTTATGAAGGCAAATTGGATGAAGAAGACAAGAAAGTCTTGGAAGGCTATTATTTGGAAATGAACGACCCGATGGCCGCTCGTGCCGTAGCCAATTTGCGCTCCGGCAACCTCACCATTGACAACTATTTGCCGATCGGCACCTGGAATTTGTTGCCGGAACGTTGGGTCGGAAGAGAAGCCTGCATTGCCATGATTTTGGAATGGATTACCGAAGCCCAAATCAAGCAATCACAAGACATCAAGCGCCGTTTGGAAGAAGGCGACCAAATGGCCGCCATGGCCGACCCGATGCGCGATTTGCTGGAAGAAGCCATCACCGAAGCCCGAAAATTTGGCTATTCGCAACGTTGTATCGTTGAGTTGAGCCAGCTGAGCTCCATGCCTGATAAAGAGCGCGGTTCCGTGCTTTCAACCGGTTTCTCGGGTATCGGCATTTTCAAAAACTCCGCCGTTGTGGCCAGAACCAGTTTCAGCGATATTAACTTCAAAGACCTCCGCGGCATGAAGGACCCCATCACCGGCGAATGGAAACCGATTTCGGTTTATCTGTCGGTTAACCAGGTTGATGCCAAGGCCTTGAGCGTCATTTCCGGAACCTTTATTGACTTAATGTCCAACTACCTGATTGCCAACCCACCAAACTTTGTCAACAAGAGCGATGGTAAAATGGGCCCCTTCCCGACCTTGTTCGTGCTCGACGAGTTTCCGACCATGCCGAAGTTAAGCGCCATTATTGAAGGGCCGGCCGTCGGACGTGGTCAAAAAGTGTCCTACCTGCTGATTGGCCAAGACTTATGCTAAATTTCCGGTAAATATGTTAAGTATGAATTGGAATGCGTAATTTCTACCACCGTCTGGAAAGTCATTTTGTGCCAAAACAACGAGGTTACCGCTCAGCGTTTCTCAAAGATGATTGGCAACAAAACCGTCCAAACCTCATCATACTCCAAAACCGAAGGCGGCTTGGGCATGGCCAAGGGACAAAACCCGTTTTCCAAAAACGTCAGCTACCAGCTGCAAGGTGCACCGGTTATCAGTACCACCCAGTTGCTGAGCTTGCCGACCTTAAAACAAGTGGTCTTGATGCAAGGCTTTATTGATAGACCGATTATGGCAGATTCTCCGCGTTGGTTCTTGGATAAACACATGACCGCTTTGGCCAAACTTCCGCCCTCACCCAATGTGCCGGACTGGATTGTGGCTCAGCGTGAAGATGTCAATGACGATATGCTCACCAAGCTCGGCATTGATTATGACCCCAATGAAGACACCGGAGAAGAAGAATTTTCCGATGAAGAATTGGCCAAATAATCTTGAAAAGCACACACAAAAAAAACAGCTGGTATCCAAGGATATCAGCTGTTTTTTTTTGAAAGAGCTTAACGATATTTTTCTTGCAAATATCGATGCCATTTTTTAACAGTCAATCGCATTTCGTAACGAATGTGTTTTTTATGCCGCAAAAGCGCAAAAAACACCCAAACGAACTGCCACAATCCGTTAAAACAAAACATATTAATTTTTAACGGATATTTTTTAGCCAAACGTTTTGACGCACCGGCAACCACCAAAGAGATATCAAAGTTCAGCGGCTTTTGCAATTTACCCGAATAACGAGAAATTCGGTCATAAATAGATGCAATTTCCGAAAGCAGCAACACCCCTTTACAAAGCCCCTTGCAATTGTACAATTGCATCATATCATCAAGGCCTTCGGGCGGCACATAATAGAAAACCGAAGCCGAAATTTCAGAAAACACTCTTTGATTCACCACCAAAGAATATTGATGATCCAAAAATTCAAACGTCTGCTTAAAGCGCAAAGACAACCTTTGGGTCAAGCAAACGACCACGGAGCCGACATCTTTAGCCACTTCGTTGTAGATATCCAAGCAGTTCAAACCGGTATTTGTTCCGTTATCCAAAACCACGATATGAGTGGCAAAAACACCGAGCAACAGGCACACTTTTTCCAACTTTTTACCCTCGCTTTCGCCTTTGGGGTTGATATATTTGGAAAGAGACCCCACACCGCCCACACATAACACGGTCGGATGAAATCCGTAAGTCTGAAAGATGAGATGATACAAATCTGCCGCATAAAAAGCTGAAGTAATATCATCATCAATACAGACCACATATTTTGCCGAAACAATTTTTCCGTTCACATCAAAACAATTTGTTTTCACCGAAAGCTGAGCCAAAATTTTTTCAGCATCGGCATAATCATTTTTTGTAAAGAATTTTTCCATATACGTAAAATTAATAATAAATTATATACTCACGACTATAAGATTATGGACAAAAAAGTCAATAAAAAAAGCGGCCTTTAACATGAAAAGCCGCCGCAAAATCTTAAGTTTTAAAATGAACTTAGCCGAGTAACTTACCATTAATCGCCACATCTTGAGCCGGCATATCCACAAAATGAATATTGAGAAAATCAGCCTCGGCATCGAGTTCTCTGGCCAAAAAAGATGTCAAATCAACGGCCAAAGTTTTTTTGTCGGCAAAACCGATGGACATCATCTCCACCAGCGCACTTTTAATTTCTTTATCTCCGCCAAACAGCATATGTTGTTGGTAGTCAAGTGTCACGATGATATAGCCCATGGGTTTATGAAGTTTGTCTGCCACAAATTGAGCGGCATCTTGCAAAAACATATCGGTATTTTGCGGTTTGCAATTGGTATGAATGGTCAAAAAAGGCATATTAATCTCCTCCAAAAAACAACTTTCATAGATTATCGCAAAGAGATAAATTATCAAGACAAAAAAAAGAGGTGTGATAAGAAAAAATCACACCTCGTAATCAAGAAAAAAATCAATTGTCTTTCGGCTTGATTCTAATAGAGCCTTTATCGGGAATCAGAACCACGTCTTTAATGACCTGACGTCCGTTCAAGGCCAAATGAGAAACAACTTTTTCGCCCTCAATCCAGCTTCCGTCTTCAATATTAAAGGCTTTGAGAAATCCTTCTTTATCAGAATAGAAAGCCCAAGCAAAAAACATTTTTTGCCCATCGCCGATATATTCAAACTTACCGGAAACTTTTCCTAACCGCGAAGGGAATCTGGCCGAATCTTGAACTTTCATCACGTCCAAATGCCAACACGGCAAAACCAAATAGTGTCCTTGCGCATCATAAGACAAGGTATACATATTGCTGTTGCGGGCAATGAAGTTTTCCTCTGCCTTAACCGAACAACAATGTTCCTCAATCTCTTCCGGCAAGCCGTCAATACGGCAAGCAAAATAGTGTTTGCAATTTTGTTTTACAAAACTTCCCGACCAAAGATAATAAGCCTCATCTTTAGCAAAAGAAGCAATATCTTTGTCAAAAACCGTGCATCCGAATTGAAAAGAAATAGATGCAACTTCACTTTCACCAAGCTCAAACTTCTTAGCAAGAGCCTCTTTCAAAACTTTTTCAGATAATACCATAATGATAATTTTAAATTAATTATAAGGTTAATTAAAGGCTATATACACCAGTTTCAAAAAAGTTGCAACTTTTTTTTGACAAAAAAAAAGAAACCCACCGGCCTAGCCGGTGGTTCTTCTCAAGCGGGTGTAACCCTAATGGTGCCAGCGAACGCCTTAAGGGCGTATGACGGTCTGGCAGGGCGAAGATTACTTGCTACCCGTAAACGGG
>CALXPK010000029.1 GCA_944390265.1 uncultured Alphaproteobacteria bacterium
ATCTAGTTTCGCTGCGGCTATTTTCATAGCCTAACTCAACAAGATGTTCCAAAGACCTTGCAGACAAAAATGCCATATTAAAGGCATTTTTGCTTAGCGGTTACTAGGATTTTTCTCGCTCCTAAAACCACTCTATTTCCCCAATTCCGACTAAGGCTTTGTTACGAAAGCTGTCGCATTCTACCAAAGCCAAGTCTCATTGCGTCTCCTTAAAGAAAGCACATTTAGGTGCTTTCTTTGGCGGCCGTCTCCGAATTTTTTGAAAAGGTCGTTCTGTGGAAATCTAATACAGATTTTGCGGATAAATTACTCAGTCATGTACCAATAATGTACCAATTCCGACTAGGTTTTGTTACGAAAGCTGTCGCATTCTTTCAAAGCCAAGTCTCATTGCTTTTCCTTAAAGAAAGCACATTTGGGTGCTTTCTTTTGCGGCAGAATTCCAGACTTTTTCCCTCGGCGCCTACTACTCGCCGCATTCTCCGAATTTTTTGAAAATTCGTATAATGGGGAACTAGAGCAGTTTAGCGCCGTTTCCGAAATTTTTGTTTGGAGTGAAAATTTAGCATAAAAAAAGGGTGGTTTTGAGAACCATCCCTTTTTTGTTTTAAATTCAGGCATAATTTTGCAAAACAATGCGTTTCCTTCTAAAGCGTCGGCTCCGGCTTTGATAGGCTTTGTACAACCGCGTAATGTCTTGAAAACCGGCGTTGCCAACCCAATACCAATGGTTATATGATTTGCCGATTTTTCCGTTGTATTTGGCTCTGAGCAAGGTGCAAACGCGGTAGTTGCCGATATATGCGGCCGTACCGCCGTTTTTTTCTCCGTATTTTATATCAAAAGATGCGGCTTCGGCAACGTTCAAAACAGTTTCTTCCATATCTTTCGGCAAAATTGTGATAATCAGGTTTTTGCGAAAGTTTTTTACGGTGCTTTCAATGTTTTTTGAGGCGGCGTTGCCAATCCAATACCAATTGTTGTCAATAGGCGCCATCTGCCCGCTGAATTGTTCTTTCAGGTCTTTGCATTGACGATAGGTGCCGATATAAGCTGACGGATTGTTCTTGCCCGAAACTATAATAACCCCCAAGGCCATGTTTTGGCTGATAAATTGAATGGCTTTGTTGATGCCATCTTCTTGGCTTTCCGGAACATCTTTTTCTGCCCAGGAACGATAGGCTTGATCCACTGCTTGCATAATTTGCTTTTTTCTTTTTTCTTCCATAAAATAATATTTTTAAGAGTTAATAATTAAATGTTGTATTTTTTTTGTCATATTGCCGGATAGAAGTCAACAAAAAAAGCCACCCGAAAGTGGCTTTTGAAAGAAAAAATGTTCTTTACAGTTCTTTGACCATTTTGGCAAAGGTGATGCCTCCTTCTTCAAAAATGTCGCCTTCCTGCACATAGCCCATGGTTTCATAAAAATGCACCACCGAGAGCATGGCGTGCATCACAATTTTGCTGTAACCGGCTTCTTTGGCGCGTTTTTCGGCATATTTCACCATTTGGTGGCCAATGCCTTCTCCCTGATATTTGGTATCTACCGCCACCTGCATCAGGCGGATGGTTTCATTGTCCACCGGAGCCAAAATCAGGCCGCCGACCAATTTGTCATCCAAACTCTCCACACAGCCGATGTGCAAATAGCCTGCCTCTTTGGCGCGGTGCATGTCCAAAAACTTCAAGCCCAGAGGCTCAAGCAAGATTTTGTAGCGCAACTCTACCAGCTCGTCATAGCGCGATGAGCCGAAATCAACATCAATCATCTTTTTCATCTTCCGCCTCCGTTTGTGGTTGTCTTTTTATAACTATATATCTTAGCATAGTTAATATTATATTGCGAATAATTTTTTTTTCATATATTTTGAGCATAAATTTATAAGTTTTTTTGAAAGAGAATTGTTTAGATGACCACCAATCCGGATTTGATTAGAAATTTTGCCATTATTGCCCATATCGACCATGGAAAATCTACCCTTGCCGACCGCATGATTGAATATTGCGGCGGTTTGCAACAACGCGAGATGACCGAACAAGTGCTTGATACCATGGAGATTGAAAAAGAACGCGGCATCACCATCAAGGCACAGACCGTGCGCTTGAATTATACGGCCAAAGACGGCAAAACCTATCAGCTCAACCTGATGGACACTCCCGGACACGTGGACTTTTCTTATGAGGTTTCGCGTTCGCTGGCCTCTTGCGAAGGTTCGGTTTTGGTGGTGGATGCCACCCAAGGTGTGGAAGCGCAAACTTTGGCCAATGTCTATCTGGCTTTAGATAATAACCACGAGATTATTCCGGTTTTAAACAAGGTTGACTTGCCTTCGGCCGATGTGGAAAAGGTCAAGCGCCAGATTGAAGACGTGATTGGGTTGGACACTTCAAATGCGGTGGAAACCTCCGGCAAAACCGGCTTGGGCGTGGATAATCTTCTAGAAGCCATTGTCAAATATTTACCCGCCCCCAAAGGTGATGAAGAGGCGCCCTTAAAAGCCCTTTTGATTGACAGCTGGTATGACTCATATCTCGGCGTGGTGATTTTGGTGCGCATTAAAGACGGTGTCATGCGCAAAAAAACGCAAATCCGCATGATGAGCAATAATGCCACTTATCTGGTTGACCGCGTGGGCGTTTTCACTCCGAAAATGCAAGAAATTGATGCACTTTACCCCGGTGAGGTGGGCTATATCACCGCTAGCATTAAGAGTGTGAGCGATTGTCATATTGGCGATACTATTACCGACAATAAACGTCCTTGTGACAAGCCTTTGCATGGTTTCAAGCCCTCGATTCCGGTGGTGTTCTGCTCCATTTTTCCGGTGGATTCCAGCCAATATGAGTCTTTGAAAGATGCTTTGGCCAAGCTCAAGCTCAATGATGCCAGCATTGATTATCAAAATGAAAATTCTTCGGCGCTGGGTTTGGGTTTCCGTTGCGGCTTTTTGGGCTTGTTGCATATGGAAATCGTTCAAGAGCGTTTGAACCGCGAGTTTGACTTGGACTTAATCACCACCGCGCCGTCCGTGGCTTACAAACTGCATTTGACCGACGGCACCGATATGATGTTGCACAATCCTGCCGATATGCCGGATGTGACCAAAATTAAATCCATTGAAGAACCTTGGGTCAAGGCCACGATTTTGGTGCCGGATGAATATTTGGGCTCGGTTTTGAAACTTTGCACCGAAAGACGCGGTGAGCAAGTTGACCTCACTTATGCCGGCAGCCGCGCCATGGTTGTTTATAAAATCCCCTTGAATGAAATTGTTTTTGATTTTTATGACCGTCTTAAATCCATCACCAGCGGCTATGCCAGCTTTGACTATGAACTTATCGGCTATCACGAATCAGATTTGGTTAAAGTGCAAATCTTGATTAATGAAGAACCGGTCGATGCTTTGGCTTTCCTTTGTTTTCGTGGCGAGGCCGAAGCCCGCGGTCGTCAGATTTGTGAGCGCTTGAAAGACCTCATCCCCAGACATTTGTTCAAAATTCCAATTCAAGCGGCCATCGGCGGTCGTGTGGTGGCGCGTGAAACCATTTCGGCCTTGCGCAAAGATGTGACGGCCAAATGCTATGGCGGTGATGTCACCCGTAAACGTAAGCTCTTGGATAAGCAAAAGAAAGGCAAACAGCGTATGCGCCAGTTCGGCAAGGTTGAAGTGCCGCAATCGGCATTTATCGAGGCTTTGCGCATCGGCGACAACTAAAATGGGTGATTCTATGGGCGATTAGGGCGTCGCCATCGGGTAAAAAGTGTCCTCATGTACGCTTTTCAATTCCGACTAAGGCTTTGTTACGAAAGCTGTCGCATTCTTTCAAAGCCAAGTCTCATTGCTTTTCCTTAAAGAAAGCACATTTGGGTGCTTTCTTTTGCGGCAGAATTCCAGACTTTTTCCCTCGGCTTCTACTACTCGCCTCATATAATCCCCCATTTCAAGCTGAAGCCAGCTTGACCACATCAGTTTGTTCGTGCCTTGTGGACCGCGATGCTCTCTTCGTTTTTGGCAGAACTTTTGTGCCATAAACAAAAAAATATTTGCTTTTTTTCTCATTTTTTCTACAATACTCCTCGCAGGTTGGAGACAGCCTGTGGTGTCTGAAAAACATCTTACGAAAAAAATCCACTTTTTGGTGGAGTGCCCGATATAAGTCTATTTATAGGTCGAATAAGGGCGACTGATTTCGTACAGTTTTTCAGCTCCACCGCCTTGAGTTTTTCAGCTCTTGGCGGTTTTCTATTTTCAAACCATGAACAGAAATATGAAAAGGAGTTGAATTATGCTTAACAAAAAACAAGCCCGCCAAAACCTCAAACAAACACGGCTCAATTTTGCCGAGCAAATTACCGCGCTCAGGCGGCTTCACAAAATGACCGTTTCAGAACTTGCCTGCCAAACCGGTGTGTCCTCGGCTTATATTGAAAAACTTGAGCTCGGTTTGGCTGAAATCAACATCGGCAACTTATACCAACTTGCCCGCGCTTTTGATATGAAAGTTGATGTTTCACTTGAGGCCAATGCCTAACAAAAAAGCACCTCGTTTGAGGTGCTTTTTTCTTTTTTTATCCCTACGGTAACAAAGGTGACCATGCCGGGTCAGAGGCATCGGCCGGTGTGACGACCAAGCGCTCATTATAGCCGGTCAGGTCAATTGAATATAACTTAACCGGTGCATTAGAACGCGAAGTTCCTCTGTCTTGGCGGAAGAAGATAATCACACGTCCGTTCGGTGACCAGGTCGGACCTTCCACCAAATAGCCGCTGGCCAGCAAGCGTTCGCCCGAGCCGTCCGGATACATCACACCAACGTAGAATTGTCCGTTGGCCATTTTGGTAAAGGCAATGTAGTCGCCACGGGGTGACCAAACCGGTGTGGCATATCGGCCTTGGCCAAAGCTAATGCGGTGAACATCAGAACCATCGGCATTCATCACATAAAGCTGTTGATTGCCGCCTCTGTCCGAGTTGAACACAATTTGTGAACCGTCCGGAGAATAGCTCGGCGAGGTGTTAATGCCGGCATTTTTGGTGAGTTGGGTTGAGCGTTTGTTTTTCAAATCCATCTCATAAATATCGGTCTTTCCGTTGG
This sequence comes from uncultured Alphaproteobacteria bacterium, assembly GCA_944390265.1. GTDB lineage: Bacteria > Pseudomonadota > Alphaproteobacteria > RF32 > CAG-239 > CAJLXD01. Next base: position 5,101 of record CALXPK010000029.1, read on the forward strand.
CGGCATAGCTCAGCAAGAGTTTGCTGCTGTCCGGAGAGAAACGCGGGGCAAAGGTCATGCCGGGGAAGTTGCCAATCAGCTCTTGTCTACCGGTTTCAATGTCCAAAATATAAACTTTCGGTATACCGCCGGCATAAGACATATAAGTAATCTTTTGCAGGTTGGGTGAGAAACGCGGCGTCAAAGCCATGGCGCGGCCGGAGGTCAGATATTTGTGGTTTTCACCGTCTTGGTCCATAATCGCCAATCTCTTCACTCTTCTGGTGGCAGGGCCGGTTTCAGAAACATAGACAATGCGGGTGTCAAAATAGCCTTTTTCACCGGTCAAGCGCTCATAAATGGCATCGGCAATCACGTGAGCCACGCGGCGCCAGTTGTCTTTGGTGGTGGTGAAAGATTGGGCTTTCAGCTGGCTTTCGGCATATACGTCCCACAGACGAAACTCAATTTTGAGCTGGTTTTGTCCCACTTCTTTGATGGAACTCTGCACCAAAGCCAAAGCATTGATGGCGCGCCAGTCAATGAAGGCCGGCTCTTCATCCATCGAGGTGAACTCTTGAATGTAGCTGTTGTCATCAATCACTTTGAATAAGCCGGAGCGCTCCAAATCGGCCACAATCACATCGCGGATTTTGTTGCCCTGTTGTCCAATCCAAAAACCATCGTGAATCATGGTCGGAATGGCAATCGGCATCGGGTCGCGCACGGCACCGTTTACATCAATTTGCAGTTCGGCTTTGGCCGGCGTGATAACCAGCAAGCTGAACAAAACAGTCAAAAAATATCTAAACTTCATTGTCTTTCCTTAAATTTTTTATAGAATCGAATCATATATTTAGCCCGAATTGTAAAAGAATATTGTTAAAATTCAATTAGCATTTGACAGATTTTGAACTTGTTCTAAACTGTTTGGCAGGAGAAAAATATGAATATTCAAGAGTTCAAACAAAACTTGCCCAAACATAAAGCCATTTTGGGTTTTGATTATGGCGACAAACGCTTGGGTGTGGCTGTTTCTGACCTCATGTGGATGGTGGCAACGCCTTATAAAATTATTCAGCGCAAAGATTTTAAAACCGACATGGCCGAGATTCAAAAAATCATCGAAGAAAAAGAAGTCGGCGCCATTGTTTATGGTTTGCCGCTGCAGATGAACGGCGAGGAGGGCGAAACGGCCGCCAAAGTTCGCGCCTTTGCCGAAAAGGTTTTTGCTCAGACACACCTGCCTTTCATGTTTTGGGACGAGCGTCTATCTTCTTCTGCCATGGAGCGTTTCTTAATCGCAGAACTCGATATGAGCCGCAAGCGCCGCAAGCAAGTTCTCGACAGCTCCGCCGCGGGCTACATTTTGCAAGGCGTCTTGGATGGGCTAAATCGTGTATAATGGGAAACTAGAGCAATTTAGCGTCGTCTCGAAAAATCCATGTACCTCTTCCGCTTAGGCATCTAGTTTCGCTGCGGCTATTTTCATAGCCTAACTCAACAAGATGTTCCAAAGACCTTGCAGACAAAAATGCCATATTAAA
>CALXPK010000030.1 GCA_944390265.1 uncultured Alphaproteobacteria bacterium
ATGTGATAATGGCAGTGATACACGCAATTACTCTGTTTTCTATCTATTACCTGTTCCATATCTTCCTTATAGCGCGAAGATATGGGTATGTCTACATCTACCTGCTTACGCAGGTAGTGTTACGTTCGAATCATAAAAAGCACATTGAAAAATGTGCTTTTTTTGTATAATTTGACAAAAAAATGCTTGTTTGCAGGTGTTTTTTGTGATATATATCTTTCAGAAAACAATTATTAAAAACTAAGCATATGAAAAAAATGATTTTTTCCGCTGTTTGCGGAGTTTTTTTGTTTGTCTTGCTGCTGACAACAGCATGTTCAAATACCAAAAAAGAGAGTGTAGTATCCGAAGAAGCTGTGGAATATGCCACTGATCCTTTGGATGCCAAAATCGCCGAAATCCTCAATAAAGATAATGATTTAATTTTCTTTAAAGAGGGAGAGCAGATTGAAGAGACGGATGAGGGAATTATTCGCCATTGTCCGGTGAAATTCGTTAATGAAATGACCGGTGCGGTTACAGACACGGTCTTTGTTTTTGAAGAGAATTATTAAAAGGAAAGCGCATTTGAGCTCTGAGAAGTTCATTTGCGCTTTTTTATTATTTAGCTGCGGCATGCAGATTTTGAACATTTGTTTTCATCGAAGGTTGTTCGATGTAATTTTCACTTTACACATATTAACTTTTGACAAAAGTCTATCTCTTTGAATTTGCATATTTATAAACGAGGGCGCTTCTATATCTCGCCACATATTTGTCGCATAATATATATTATGTTAAATTAGAGAACAATATAAAGGGAAGAATATCAAAACGCCACTATTTATTCGTGCGGCAAATTGTCATGCTCTTGCGCAACACGGCATCATTTCCAATTTTATTTCCAATTTTGTTTGCGCGCTCAGAACGCGCTGAATGAATTTGTGCGGATAAATATCAATCTTGTTTTTCTCAGGCCATGCAAATTATATGGTGGCGGCAATCAAATTTTGCGTATATTCTTGTTTGGGATGTTCAAAGATTTGCTCACGACTGCCAAGCTCGACAATTTTACCGTCTTTCATCACGGCAATTTTATCTGCCATGGCTTTGACGGCATTCATGTCATGAGAGATAAAAATATAGGTCAAATGTCTTTCTTGCTGGATTTTTTGCAACAGCTTCAAAACTTGGGCCTGAATGGTTACATCTAAGGCCGAGGTCGGCTCATCTAATATCAACAGCTTCGGTTTTAATATTAAAGCTCTGGCAATGGCAATCCTCTGGCGTTGTCCGCCGGAAAATTCGTGCGGATATTTGCCTAAGTCGCTTTCTTTTAAGCCGACTTCTTTTAAGACGTCGATGACCATTTGGCGTTTTTGCCGTTTGTCGAGCTCATGATGGTGAATATCGAGCCCTTCTCTTACGATTTCTTCCACATTCATGCGTGGATTCAAAGAGTTATACGGATCTTGAAAGACAATTTGCACAAAAGCCCTTTCTTGTGAAGATATTTTCTTAATGTTTTGATTATTAACAAAAATATCTCCTTTATATTTGTTCAAGCCAACAATAGATTGTCCCAAAGTTGACTTGCCGGAGCCGGACTCGCCGACAATGCCTAAAGTTTGTCCGGCATCGAGCTCTATGGAGATATCATTGACGGCTTTGACATACTCAATGCATTTGCCCCAAAAATTTTTCTTCAAAGGATACCAAACCTGCAAACCATCAATTTTCAAGATAATTTCTTTTGATTCTTTATTATTAATATTCAAAATATTATGAGACTCTATTAAAGTTTTAGTATAATTATCTTGAGGATGGTTAAAGATGTTTTCAACCGTGTCGGTTTCTACAATTTTGCCGTCTTTCATCACACAAACGCGGTCGGCAATTTTCTTTATCACTTGCAAATCGTGGCTGATGAAGATGATGGACATATTCAGTTGTTGCTTTAATTTTATCAGCAATTCAATGATTTGCTTTTGAATCGTAACATCTAAGGCGGTGGTTGGTTCATCGGCTATCAAAATATCAGGATGATTGGCAATGGCCATGGCTATCATCACTCTTTGCCGCTGCCCACCAGACAATTCGTGCGGAAACGCAGCCAGTCTTTGGCGGGCATTTTTGATGCCAACCATCATCAACAGCTTTAAGGCTTTTTGCAAAGCAATTTTCTTGCTAAGCCCTTGATGAATCATAATTGTTTCGGCAATTTGCTTGCCGATTTTGTGCAGAGGATTGAGTGATGACATCGGCTCTTGAAAAATAAAGCCGATTTTTCCGCCGCGAATTTGCCTTAGTTCAACGTCTTTGGCATTTATAATCTCTTGATCCTTGAATTTTATGGAAGATTTTTTATCGCAAAATGCCTTAGGATAAGGCAATAATCCCAAAATGGACAGCGCCGTGACAGATTTTCCCGAACCGGATTCACCAACAATGCCCAAAACCTCGCCGGCCTCCAAACTGAAAGATATGTCTTTAACAGCTTGAAAAACATCGTTATTTTTCTTGCGAAAGAAGACGGATAAATTTTTGACATCCAATATCGGCATCAATTGTTTTTCCTTGTATCAAAAGCATCACGCACGCCCTCGCCTATAAAAATGAGCAAACTCAAGAGCATGGACAAGACAATGAAGATGCTGATGCCTATCCACGGGGCTTGTAAATTGTCTTTGCCTTGGCGGACCAAATCTCCCAAAGAGGGATATTCCGGCGGCAGGCCTAAACCCAAAAAGTCGAGTGCTGTCAAGGCGGTGATGCCTTCAGCCAACAAAAATGGAACAAAGGTTACGGTGGCTACAACGGCGTTGGGCAAAATGTGCTTGAACATGATGCGAAAGTTGCTTGCGCCCATGGCTTTGGCGGCTTTGACATATTCCATGTTGCGGGTTCGCAAAAATTCGGCTCTGACCAGTCCGGTTAAACTCAGCCAAGAAAACGCAATCAGGATTATTAGCAAGGTCCAAAAACCGGGGGTGAAAATGCTGGCAATGATGATGATGATAAAAAGCTGTGGTAAGGTTTCCCATATTTCCATAAGGCGTTGAAAAATAAGGTCAATTTTTCCGCCAAAGTAGCCCTGCACCGCTCCGGTGATGATGCCGATGAGCGAAGATATAAAGGTGAGCAAAAAAGAAAAAATGACCGATAATCTGAAGCCATATAAGATGCGGGCTAAGATATCCCTTCCCTCATCATCGGTTCCGAGCCAGTGGGTTTGATTGGGGGCGGATGGCGTCGGTACATTAATTTCATAGTCTACCGTATTGAAAGAAAACGGAATTATCGGCATTATCATCCAGCCGTTTTGGTTGATGTTGCGGACAATATATGGGTCTTTATAATCTGCCGGAGTGGGAAAATCGCCGCCAAAATCTTTGTCGGTATAGGTTTTGAAAATGGGAAAATAATAATTATCCTGATATTTCAAAACATAGGGCTTGTCATTGGCGATGAACTCGGAAAACAAAGAAATGACAAATAAAATCAAAAAGATGCAGAAAGAAATTAAAGCTCTTTTGTTTTTCTTAAAAGCAGCTATTTGTTCCTGATGCACTTTTGAAAGAGCCAAACTCACTTAGATTTTTCCTCCGTTTGGGGTTGGGTTGATGTGGGTTCGGTTTTTTCTTGGGTGGTTGTCTTTTCTACCGTTTTTTCTATCGTTTTTTTTGTCGTTTTTTCTACCGTTTGGCTCAAAGGCTCGGTCTGAACTTCTGATTTTTCATCAATCGGTTGAGTGACGGACAGTGCCGGCTTGACCTCTTTTTCTTCTTTTATTTCTTCTTTTGCTTCATTTTTTTGAGCTTTGTCTGCTTTGCTCTGTTGGTCTTTGACCGGAGAAGCCTTGTCTTCTTTCTTCATGTTTTGGGCTTTGCTCATTTCGGCCGGTTGCTTTTTCTGCCATGTTTGATACCAGTTTTTAAACTCTTTTTGAGCCGCTTGCGCCTTTTCGGGTGATACGGCAAAAGACTGAAGCTGTTGAGAAAGTTTTTCTTTCAAGTTTTTATCTAATTTCAAATCCGGTCCGGTGCATTGGTCTTGGCGATATAAATATTGCGCCATGATTGCCGGAGCCGAACAATTTTCGGTTTTGAGCTGAAAGTCTTTTTTCTGCGGGTCTTTGATGGCGGTGTTGACCAGATGTCGGTTCATAAATTCTTCAATGAACATATTTTCTTTTTGCGACATTTCCATGCCGTTGAGGCCATTCAAACCCTGAATGTAGATGACGGTTTCAGATGATGATTCGTCTTTTTGAACCTCATCTACAAATTTTTGCAATTTGCCGTATAAACAACGCAGTTGTTGGGCATAGGCTACTCTTTTTTGGTTGGTGTCTATGCTTTTGCTCCAAGGCAAATCAATTTTATTTATCCATTTTTGTGAAGGTTTGACCTGACAAAACTCATCATAAATATACATATCTTGCGGCAAGTCAAGGTTGACAAAAAAGGCTATGTTTCCGCTTGAACGGGTTAAATCTTCTGCTACTATGTCTAAGACATCGGCCCCGTTCTTGATGCCGAGGTTTTGGTATGACATGCCGACCATCGGCAGCGTGTCTATGTCGGTGAAGGGACGGAAAACGGCATATAAAAAGGATTGATCGGTGAAAATTTGCGTGCTTTCCAGCCATTCTACCAGCAAGATTTTGGCTTTTTGTGCCGTGGTGAGATCCATGCCGTCAAAATCTATCGGTGCGGCATTCTTTTCAACGCAACGTTGTACGGACATTTCATTGGCTGTTTTGCAAAGCTCAATCCCCGTTGATTGATAGGCATTGATACTGAATTTTGACTTTTTGAAATTGTCAAACAAATGGTTTCTTTTCAGATAAATATCTTTGTTGTTCAACCGATTGAACTTCCAAAAACTTTCCGGATATATGGTTGATGAAACATATTCTTTTTCATCATTATTTTTGGGATTTAAGATTTGGGCAAAATTTTTGCCGGCATTTTCATTTTCAACATAAGCCTGCGGATAAAACGTGAAGTTGTTTTGCGCATAAAAACCCAAGATGATGTCTTGTGTCTTTTTTAGCTCAGTAAATTCGGCAGAGCTTTCCGGCAATTTTTTCAACAGATTTTCCATATAGGCATAAGACCCTGCCCCGTTGAGGCCGATGAATATGAACTTCTTTCCGGGGTGGGTTTGGGCGTTGATGACTTCTTCTTTCAAAATGTTGAATTTTTGATGTTCGTTTTTATCTATGGCTTGGCTGAAAATCACCGCCATGTTGCAACAAAGCAAAAACAACAGAAATACAAAGATTTTTAACTTTGAGGCAAAGCTGATGAATAAGAAAAATAAGGCTGCCAAAATCAGCGCCACGACAACGTGCGATACATGGGTCAAAAGCAAGCCCAGATCTTGCGATATGTAAGTGGCTGTCAGGCTTGAAAGCATGGCGTTTTTGTCAAAAGCGGCAAATTGGTTGAACATGGCAATGATAAAGTAAAACCCGATTGCCGCGATGAACAGATTTTGCAAAAACTTGAAAAAGGAAAGACAATAGACCAAAATGACGGCGCAGACCAGAATCCCGATTAAGACAGCCCAGACTTCCGGCGTGAGCAAACTCAGCTTTGAAAACATATTGTAGCTGCCGGCCCCAACATAAATCAAAAAGTTTAGGCTCAAAAGCAGTGTGACAATCAGCGCTTTTTCCACCCAATCGACCATATAGCGCGACAGCCTTGCCAGACGACTCCCTTTGGGAGATTTGTTTGGTGAGGGTTTGCTTGGTTGCGGTTCTTTTTGAGTGCTTGCAACAAAACTGTTTTGCGTGTCATCAATTATCACATCATGCATTGTTTTTGCCTCTTTATTTGGTTTGGTCATTTTGTTTTTTATACACTATATAAGCACAGGTTTTGTTGTTTTTAAAGAAAAAGCCTTGAGATATATACAATCTCAAGGCTTTTAAATTTGCCAGAATAACCGCGGTTATTATCTTGAATAGTATTCGATAACCAGGTTCGGTTCCATTTGAGCGGCATACGGAATGTCGGCAAATTTCGGAACGAAAGAATATTTGGCGGTCATTTTCTTAGAATCAACTTCCAAGTAGCCCGGAAAATCTCTGTTACCGGCTTCCAAAGCGGCGGCAACAATCGGCAAAGATTTGGATTTTTCGCGAACTTCGATAACATCACCGGCTTTGACCATATATGACGGAATGTTAACTCTTTTGCCGTTAACCAAAATGTGGCCGTGGTTTACAAATTGACGAGCTGCAAAAATTGTCGGAACAAATTTTGCTTTGTAGACCAAGTTGTCCAAACGAGATTCCAAAATACCGACGAAGTTTTCAGCAGCATCGCCTGATCTTCTGATGGCTTCTACATAATATTTGTGGAATTGTTTTTCAGAAACGTTACCATAGTAAAATTTCATTTTTTGTTTGGCGATTAATTGCTCACCATAGTCGGTGGGTTTTTTTCTTCTTTGGCCGTGTTGACCCGGGGCATATTCTCTTTTATCCAAAGGAGATTTGGTGTTTCCCCACAAATTGACGCCGAAACGACGGTCTAATTTCTTTTTGGTTGTTACAATGCTTTTCATATTCAATGAATCCTTTAAGTTTGTTATTTTCGTTATTGTCCCGGTAGTTTTGGTTATCTTTCCAAACGGGGTCTTTTGCCCTCTTTCCCGGAAGTATGTTGATAACTACACCAAAAATATAATAATTTCAAGTGATATTTTAAAAATTGCTGGATTTTCTTGTCTTTTTTGCTAAAATAGCGCCAAAACTAAAGATTGTCAGGAGTTTCAATGTCTTACGATTTATTATTCCAACAAGCTCTGCAGGCTCATGAACAAGGCCGTTTTGACGAAGCCGAGCAGATTTATCGGCAAATTTTGGAGACGGCGCCGAATAATCCCGATGTGTTGAATATGCTGGGGCTCGTGGCTCAGGCCAAAGGCGTGCATAACCAGGCCATTGAGCTTTTTTATAAGGCCATTCAACAAGCTCCGAAACATGCCCCGCTTTATTTTAATTTGGCTATTTCTTTGGCGGCCTCCGGTCATGATGTGGAGGCTTTGGATAATTTGCAAAAAGCCAGCGATTTGGCTCCCGATGAAAAAGAAATCTACAATCAACAGGGCTTGATTTTGCAACATTTGAAACGCATTCCCGAGGCACAACAGTCTTTTCTCAAAGCCTTACAACTGGATGAAAATTATGCCGAAGCCAAAACCAATTTGGCGCTCACTTATGCCGAAACCGATCCCGAAAAAGCCATTCGCTTTTTGCAAGATATTGCCGCGCAGTTTCCGCAAGACGTGTCAAGTCGGTATTATCTTTGTACCCTCTTCTTTGATAAACAAGACTTTGTTAATGCGCAAAAATATGCCATGGAAGCCAACCAACTTAACCCTGCTTCCGATGAGGTATTGTTTATGCTCGGATTGCTGGCTCTGGAGCAAAAAAACGTGGCCGATGCCAAAATGTATTTTCAATCGGCGGCGGAGCAAAACGGATATAATGTCGGGGCTTGGCTCAATTTGGCTAATTTGCTGACAAACGAAAAAGATTTTGATAAGGCTGAAAAAATTTATAAAAAACTGCTCGATATTGCCCCGCAAAACTTTGATGTTCACTTGAACTATGCCAATATGCTCTATCAACAAAACCGCTTGAGCGAGGCTTTGGAAGAGTATCGCGCCGCGGTCGTTATCAATCCGGAATCGGCTCCGGTCAGCAATAATATCGGCGTTATTTTGAAGGATTTGCAACAATATGAGGAAGCGCTCGGGCTTTTCTTTAATGCTTTGGCGCGTGACCCGACAAAAGAAGAATATTCCATCAATATTGCCGAAACTTTGGTTCTTTTCTATCGTCAAGATAAAGAAACGGCCATTAAAGTTGCCGAAAACTGGCTGAAAAATATGCCAGACAATGTGTTTGCTCAACATGTTTGCGCTTCTTTTAAGGGAGAAAAAATTGAGAATAATCAAATTTTTGCTGAAAAGCTGTTTGACAATTTTGCTGATAATTATGAGCTGGTGCTTAAGAGGATTAATTACAGCCTTCCAAGAAGCATTAGAGACCTTGCAGGCGATGTTAAAGGTACCATTGTGGATTTGGGGTGTGGTTCGGGGCTGGTCGGTCAAGCTCTTAAAAATGCTCAAAATCAAATAATCGGGGTGGATGTCTCCCGCAATATGTTGCACAAAGCGGCGCAAAAAGGCGTCTATAAACAGCTGGTTAAAGGCGATATTGTGGCTTTTTGTCAGAAAAAACTTGCGGAAATCAAACCTGATTTGGTGGTGGCGGCCGATGTGCTCGGCTATATCGGCAATCTTGCACCGCTGTTTGCCGCGCTCAAGGGGCAAAAAATCTGTTTTTCGATTGAAGTTTTGCCCGAAGACGGCGATTATAAACTCAATGATGCCGGACGCTATCTCTATAATGAAGCCTACATTGCCCGTTTGTTGCAACAAAACGGCTTTGCTCAGGTTAACAAATATGAAGCGGTGTTGCGTCAAGAGGACGGAAAAGATGTCAACGGCCTGCTCTTCTTTGCCCAATGAGTTGCCGATTATTGCCCTTTCTTCAGCTGACTTTGCTGAGGTGATCGCGGTTTGGGAGGCCTCGGTACGCGCCACGCACCATTTTTTGAGCGAAAAAGACATTGCTTTCTACAAACCTTTGGTTTTGAAATATGCCCTGCCCTCGATGCAGGTTTGGGGTATTTGGGCCGAAGAAAAACTGGCCGGTTTCATGGCGGTTTCCGACTACAAAGTGGAGATGCTTTTTATTTTGCCGGAATTCATCGGCCAAGGGTTGGGCAAAAAGCT
>CALXPK010000031.1 GCA_944390265.1 uncultured Alphaproteobacteria bacterium
GTCAATGAAATGTCACTCATTTTGCACCTCGCATGGGTTTAATAAATTGAATTTGCGTGAAAAATTAAAGGATATGACATAATAATTATAGGATATGACTTGATAATAAGATTCGGATACGGCAAAACCTTCCGCAAATTTTGCGAAAAGGCTCAAATTGATATGTTTTCTTACTGAAGATAACATTCTGCCATATCCTCAAAAAATTTTTTAGTTCTAAAAAACCGTGCAGACTGTACATCTCCGCACGGTTTAAAATATAGCAAATGCAAGTAAAAATTTGGTTAACGGAACAAATTTTGTACCGCCAACCAATGTGTATAATTGATTTTGACTTTTTGGGAGAGAATATCTTCAACTTTCACCCATTCGGCTTTGCCGTTTTCGGGTGTGCGCCACAGTTCTTGGTCAGTATCAAAACCATAAGATGCGGCATCATAAACAATAAACATTTGCTCATAAATACAATAAACCCCGTTGGGCTTGGCATCATCGGCAAAATAGTTTATGGTTTGCGAAAACTCTTTAGCGCCGTAATCCAGCATAAAATCCAAACCGGTTTCTTCATAAAGTTTGCGATACAAACAATCTCTGAAATCTTCTCTGCGGCTGACCGAGCCCCCCGGAAATTCCGGCAAATCCACCTGCGGCGGATAAGTCAGCAAAACCTTATCATCTTTGAGCAAAATGGCAAAATAGCCTTTTTGGTGCATGGGAATAACATCCTCACCATATTTTTGTTTGCCGTATCTGTCAAAATAGATATTATTCATGAGCTGAGGCTTCTTTAATCAGTTCTTTCACAAAATCGTCCAAACCGGTTTGACGCACGCGTTTCATACGTTCTCCGGATATAATTTTTTGCACCTTGGCAATGGTTTCTTCCACATCCACATTGACAATCACATAGTCAAACTCTTTCCAGTGGCTCATCTTGTCCAAAACCATGCCCATACGCTTGTCAATCTGCTCTTTGCTATCAGTGGCGCGATGTTCCAAACGCTCGCGCAAATCATGAATGGAAGGCGGCAAAAGATAAATTGTCACCACATCATCGGGCGCTTTTTGGCGCATTTGGCGGGCACCGACCCAATCCATATCAAAAAGCACATCCTCACCGATATTTAAGAAGCTATCCACTTCTGAGCGCAAAGTACCGTATCTGTTGCCATATTGAGAGTCAACGCATTCGTAAAAAGCATCATCTTTCATATATTGATTATATTGCTCGTCGGTGATGAAATAATAATCCACGCCTTCAACCTCGCCTTCTCTTTTGGCGCGGGTGGTCACCGAAACCGAAAATTTGATATTCGGGTCGCGTTTCAAAACCTCTTTGACAATCGTCCCCTTACCCACACCGGACGGCCCCTCAACAATAAACATGGCCCCGCGGCGAACTTGTCTCAATTTATCAATAATGGCATTCATCTTGTCTCTCTCTTATTCAATATTTTGCACTTGCTCTCTGAATTGTTCTATGAGTGTTTTTAAATCCATTCCATAATTTGTCAATTCAATATCGCAGGATTTTGAACAAGTTGTGTTGGCCTCGCGATTAAGCTCTTGGCACAAAAAGTCTAGCCGACGCCCGACCGGCTCATGCAAAGAAAGCAGATTTTTTCCGGTTTCAATATGGGCTTTAAGGCGGTCAACTTCTTCTTGAATATCGGCTCTGGCCACATAAAGAGCCACTTCTTGCGCCAACCTGTCTTCCGAAACCGGATTAGTCGGATCTAAGAGCAAATCGAGCTGCGCCTGCAAACGGCTTTTGAGCTTTTCCGGCTGGCTTTTGGCAAAAGTCTCAACTTTGCCCACAATCTCGGCAATATTTTGTAAAATATCGAGCAAAGCCAGCCGAATTTTCTCCCCTTCGGCCATGCGGTCATTTTTGAGTTTTTGGCAAACTTCCTCAAAACTTTTGAGCAAGGCATCTACCAGCGCTTGCGTTTCTTCCTCATTTAAGGAAACATCTTCGGTTTCGCACACACCTTTGATGGCCAACAGTTCGGAAGCCGAAGGTTTTTGCAAAACATCTTCATGAGCTTGATAAAGAGCAATTGCCTCAGAGGTCAAAGCGGCCAAAAAATCTTGATTAATCTTCAGCTGTTGTTCGGCCAAATTAGAGGTCAAATCCAAATAAAGAGAAAAGCTGCCGCGCGCAAAATTCTGGGTCAACACGTTTTTGCAAGCCTGAGCCAAAGCACTATCAAGCCAAGCGGGAACTTTCATCTTAATATCGATAGATTTATTATTCACGCTTTTCACTTCCCAAAACCAGCTAAAATCCATTTTATCAAAATGGAACTCGCCGTTTTTGCGAGAAAAACCGGTCATACTGGCAATCGTCAACTTAACCTCCTTAAACTTTTTATTAGTATTTGCTTATTATACTCATCAATCGTTAATAGTCATTTAAGGAAAAACAAAATGCCAAACCGCAATTTAAATATATTAATTACCGGCGCTTCATCCGGTATTGGCGAGGCTTTGGCCCTGCATTATGCCAAAACCACCGCCAAAAATTTATTTATCTGCGGAAGAAATCCCGACCGGCTCAAAATTGTAGAAAACAAATGCCGCAACTTAGGTACCGTTGTCTATAGCAAAATTGTTGATGTAACGGATAAAGAAACCATGTTTGCATGGATAAAAGACTGCAATAATACGGCCGAGTTAAACCTCGTCATTGCCAATGCCGGCATCGGCGTGGTTGATGAGACAAACGAGGCAATTTTTGACACGTTTAACACTAATGTTTTTGGTGTGTTGAACACGGTTTTACCCACGATTGATGTTTATAAAAACAACATCATTAACAAGAAAAAAGAAACATCATCCTTAGACCGCTTCATCACCAACATGAAAAACAAAAAGCAAGCCTTTTATGTTCCCTTCTGGGCCAAAATCGGTTTAAGCAAAAAGGGCAACGAATATTTTCATCTCCACAACCATAGCATTGCCATCGTCAGCTCCATTGCCGGTTATCACGGCTTGGCCACCTGTCCGGCTTATAGCGCCACCAAAGCCTGCGTCAAGGCTTGGGGTGAGGCTCTGCGTGTCAAACTCCGTCCGGACGGCATCAATGTCAGCGTCATCTGCCCCGGATTTGTCCGCTCACGCATCACCGATAAAAACACCTGCCCGATGCCCTTTTTCATGGAAGGAGAACAAGCCGCACAAATCATAGCCAAAGGCTTGGAGAAAAATAAAGGGATTATCGCTTTCCCCTGGCAACTTCGATTCGCCACCTGGCTGATTTCCATTCTGCCCAATTGGCTAAGTGATAAAATCTATGCCCGTTTACCAAAAAAAGCCTGAGCAATCAGGCTTTTTCTTTTTTGAGCTTTTTCTGGAGATAGAACAAAATCAACAGCCCCGGAAGCGCCATCAGGGTTGTGATAATAAAGAACATACTCCAACCCGTCACTTTGACCAGCGCACCGGAGGTAGAAGCCAGCAAATCTCGCGCTAAAGACATGAAAGAAGACAAAAGCGCATATTGCGTTGCCGTATAGGCCGTGTTGCAGAGAGAAGAAATATAAGCCACAAACGCCGTCGTACTCATGCCACCGGCCAAATTGTCGAGAGAAACCGTCCCCATCAGCAAATATAAATCATTGCCCACATTGGCTTGCCAAACATACATCAACGTGGTCAGACCTTGGAGAACACTTCCCAAATACAAACTTTTAACAATGCCGAAACGGTTAACAATCACCCCGCCCAAAATACCGCCGATGATGGTCGCCGCCATGCCGTAAAACTTGGTCACAAAAGCAATTTGCCCTTTGGTAAAGCCCATCGCATCATAAAAAGGCATCGTCATCGGCACCATATAAGCATCGCAAAGTTTATAAAGCATAATAAAGAGCAACACCACAAACCATGACGGACGAGTGATAAAATCGGCAATCGGGCTTTTGACTGCGGTTTGATAAAAGTTTTTAAGTCTTTGAACAAAACTTCCCTCAAATTTGAGTTTTTGTTCTTTGCTTTTTTGCGGCTCGCGTGAACACAAAATCGTCACCATACCCAAAACCGCACCCAAGGCCATACAAACATAAACCTCGTTCCAAGTTAAGATTGTGGCCAAAAGCAAAGCCACCGCACCGGAAAAGACCGACCCGATACGGTACCCCAAAATAAACATGGCCGTACCCGCCGCTTGGTCACGATTATCAAAACTCTCCACACGATAAGCGTCCAAAACAATATCTTGCGTGGCGGAAGCAAACACGGTCAAAAGAGCCAAAAACATCAGCAAATAAACCGATTTCTCCGGCTCTACCGAAGCCATGGCCAGAAGCGACAATAAAAGCAAAATTTGCGAGAACACCACCCAGCCGCGACGTCGCCCGAGTTTGGAAAACAGAGGAATATTAAACCTATCCACCAGAGGCGACCACAGCCATTTGAAGCTATATGGGGTTTTGACCAAAGAAAAAAGGCCAATCATCTCCAAGCCAATGCCGGAGTCTGTCAGCCACAGAGCCAACGTGCCGCTCACAAGAAGAAAAGGAAAACCGCTGGAAAAACCCAAGCCAATCATGGTCAGCATCCGCCAATCAAAATAAACCGCTAAAGCATTTTTCCAATTTTGAATCATATTTTTTCCCTCTCAAGATGAGTATATTAACTTAAATAAGTTAATAAATCATAATTTTGCACATGGCTTTTTTTGTTTTTTCAAACCGTTATCAAAAAGCCTAAAAAGCATATTTACAAGCCTTGCTGATACTATATATTGTGTCAGAAAGAAACAACAATACATAATATAGTTCAACAAAGCAAGGAAAAGATAATGACGCAAAATCAAAAAATTACCAAACGCAATGGTCAAATTGCAGATTTTGACATAAACAAAATCATCCGCACGGTTGAGCGCGCCTTAGATGGTTTTGACTTAGATAAAAACAAGTTGCTGGAAACAATTCCGACTTTTTATACCGAAAATATGCCCACTGCCGAAATCAACGATGCTTTGATTTTAAGTGCTTTGAACCTAACCTCGGTTTTGGAGCCGGATTGGAAAAATTTTGCCGGCCGTCTGAAGATGTTTGACCTTTATAAGCAAGTCAAAAACTATAGAAAAATCGACAAGGCTGTGCCGTATGATTATGAAAACTTTTTAGATTTTGCCATTAAAAACAATGTTTATTCTTCTGTAATTCAAGAAAAATATTCCAAAGAAGAGATTAAAGAAGCCGCTTCTTTCATCAAGCCGGAATTAGACATGGTTTATGACTATGCCGGCGCCAACCTGCTCATCAAAAGATATTTGTGCGAGTTTGATGACCATATTGTCGAGCTCCCACAAGAAATGTTCTTAAGCATTGCTTTGTTAATTGAACAAAACGAAGACAAAGCCGTCCGCATGGCGCAAGTCAAAGATACTTATCTGAAATTGGCCGACCGCAAAATCTCTTTGGGAACACCGTTATTGATGAATCTGCGTCGTCCGCACGGCAACTTGAGCTCTTGCTTTATTACGGTTATGGATGATAATCGTGATTCCATTTTTTATGTGATTGACCAAATCTCCAACATTTCCAAATTCGGCGGCGGCGTCGGTGTCAACATCTCACGCGTGCGTGCCAAAGGCGCCCGCATCAAAGGCATCAAAAATGCCTCCGGCGGTGTTATTCCTTGGATTCGCATCATCAACGACACCGCCATTGCCGTCAACCAACAAGGCAAACGCAAAGGCGCTGTCACCGTTTCTTTGGATATGTGGCACTTGGATATTGAAAACTTTTTGGAACTCCGCACCGAAAACGGCGACCAACGCATGAAAGCCTATGACATCTTCCCGCAAGTGGTCATTCCCGACTTGTTTATGAAAAAAGTTGAGAACAATGAAAAATGGCTTTTGGTTGACCCGCAAGAAGTCCGCACCAAATATCATCAAGAAATTGCCGATTTGTGGGGTGAAGAGTTTGAAAAACTCTATAATCAACTTTATTTTGATGCCGAGTTCGGCAAGCTGGAAATGTTCAAGTTTGTGCCGGCCAAAGAGCTTTTGAAACGCCTGATGAAGTCACAAATTGAAACCGGTATGCCTTATATTGCTTTCAAAGACACATTAAACCGTTATAACCCCAACAAACATGACGGTATTATCGTCGGCACCAACCTCTGCACGGAATCTCACAGTAACGTTCGCCCGTCCAAATTTGGTGAAAAGAGAATTGAAAACGGCAAAATCATTTCCGAAACTTATGACGGTTTGGTTCACGTTTGCAATTTGGTTTCCATCAACCTCGCCAATATTGACAGTGATGAAGAATTGGAAAGCATTTGCCAAACTTCCGTCCGCATTTTGGACAATGCCATCGACTTTACCCAAGTGCCGATTTTGGAAGGCTCTCTGCACAACCAAAGATACCGCACCATCGGCATTGGAGCCATGGGCTTGGCTGATTATCTGGCCAAAAACAACATTCCTTACATCAACTCGGCCGATGTGGTGGATGACTTGTTTGAAAAAATGGCCATTTACAACATCAGAGCCAGCATCAATGTTGCCAAAAAGAAAGGTCCGTTCGGTGCATACCAAGGTTCTGACTGGCAAAAAGGCATTATTTTGGGCAAAACTCAAGTTTGGTTCAATGCCAATTCCAAATACAAAAAAGATTGGAATGAAATTTATGAAAACTTGCAAAAATACGGTATCCGCAATTCACAAATTTCAGCCATTGCACCCAACACCAGCTCTTCTTTGATTCAGGGTTGCACCGCTTCCGTTTTGCCGATATACAGCAAGTTTTTTGTTGAAACCCACGGCAAAGGCAGCATTCCGAATTGCCCGCCGTTTATTAAAGACAAATTCTGGTTCTATCAGGAAAACCGCAATATCGACCAAAGAAAAATCATTGAGATTATGTCGCGCATCAACAAATGGATTGATACCGGTATCTCGATTGAGCTGATGTACAACCTCAATCGCGATATCCGAGCCAAAGACATTTATGAAACCATTATGTCGGCTTGGAAAAAAGACATTAAAACACTTTATTACACCCGCACCATTCAAAAAGACGGCTCATCGGCTGCCAAAGAAGAATGTGTCAGCTGCGCCGGATAACCAAGACAAAGGACAAACAAAATGCAAAGAAAAAAACTTTTCAACATTGAAGGCAATGATGATGTTTTGCAACGCAAAATGATTGCCGGCAACGTCACCAACTTGTTCAACTTAAACAATGTGAAGTATCAATGGGCCAACAAGCTTTATCGTCTGATGATGGAAAACTTCTGGATTCCCGAAAAAGTTTCGCTCTATGATGACAAGCGTTGTTATGATGAGCTCACTCCTTTTGAGCAAAACGCCTATGACGGAATCTTGTCCTTTTTGGTTTTCTTGGACAGTATCCAAACCAACAACCTGCCCAACATTTCCGACTATATCACCGCACCGGAAGTTAACCTGATTTTGGCCATTCAGACCTATCAGGAAGCCGTTCACTCCCAAAGCTATGCTTATATTATCGAGAGTATCATCCCGGCCGAAAAAAGAGCCACGATTTATGACCGCTGGCGTGAAGACAAGGTTTTGCTGGAGCGCAACAAATACATTGCCGATATTTATCAAAAGTTCATTGATGACCGCAATGATGTCAACTTTGCCCGCGTTTTGGTGGCAAACTTTCTTCTGGAAGGCTTATATTTTTATAACGGTTTTAATTTCTTTTACAATCTGGCCGCTCGCTCTTTGATGATTGGCACGGCAGATGAAATCAAATACATCAACCGCGATGAACTCACCCACTGCGTCATTTTCTCCAACATCATCAAAGAAATTCGCAAAGAAAGACCGCAATTTTTCAATGATGACGAGATTTATGATATGTTCCGCAAAGCCACCGAGCAAGAAATTGCCTGGAGCAACCATATTATCGGCGACCAAATTTTGGGCATCACCCCGCAAACCATTGAGCAATATACCAAGTTCATGGCCAACAAGCGCTTAAAAGAAATCGGCCTCAACCCGATTTATGAGGGCTTTAACGAAACCCCGTATAAAAACTTGGAAAAAATTTCTGATACCAACGGCGAAGGCAACGTTAAGGGTAACTTCTTTGAAGCCAACGTTTCTTCCTACAATCAATCCACCGCGGTTGAAGGTTGGGACGAAATTTAAGATTATCTGCAAACACGCAAAAAAGGGCTGATTTTTCAGCCCTTTTCTTTTGTTTTGAACAGCGTATTTAAAACTAATTTTTGCCGTGAACAGATTGCTTTTTAGCCTGATAAAGCAAAGCAAAATCAATCGGGTTCAGCATAAACGGCGGCAAACCGGCTTCGGTCAAAGAAGTGGTAATCACCTGACGCGCAAACGGGAACAATAATCTCGGAATCTCAACCATCAAAACCGGCTCCACATGCTCTTGCGGCACATTGAGTTGAACCACGGCCGAATAGGTCAATTCAATAATAAAAAACTTTTTATCTTTGGTATCGCCGTTAATGGTGAAAGACAAATCCACGTTATGATAATTTTCTTCCAAAGCGCGGGTATTAACTTCCACATCCACATGCACATCGGGATTTTTCTTAATTTCCTTAAAAATCTCGGGAGCATAAGGAATTTCCAAAGAAAAATCTTTAATATATTGGCTATTCACAACAATCGCCGGCTGGTGTTGCTTATTGTCATTTTGCGGCTGATTATCTTGCGGCATGATTTTCTCCTCAACAACATTAAAACTGAAAATTATCATCAAAATACACTCAAAAAATGCGCAGGTCAATGACTTAGATATTTTTTAATAAAGATAATTTATATTGCTAAGACAAGAAAAAATGCCTATATTAAGTTAAGATAGATTTTTAAGAGGAAATATAAGGAAAAATGGGACAATATTTAGACATCATCATTCTTTTGCTGGTTGTTTTGTTCATCTTGCAGCGGCTGTTTGCCGTTTTGGGCACGCGTCCGCAAGGAGAAAAATTATCTGATGAAAGCGCCGCCAAAATCTTTGACATCATCATGAAAGAGGCGGAAAAGCACAAAAAACAAGAAGAAAACAAAGAAGATATCAAAGATGTCAACTTAACCGAAACACAAAAGACCTTGGCTCAGATTCCCAATTTTGAAGAAACCAACTTTTTAACCGGTGCCAAACGTGCTTTTGAAATTGTCTTAACCGCCTTCAGCAAAGCCGATTTGGAAACTTTGGAAATGCTTGTCAGCAAAAGCATTTATAACAAGTTCAAAGACATTATTGAAAAAAGAAAAGCCGAAGGCATCACCGCCGAGCTGGACTTTATCGGTTTTGACAAAGCCGAGATTGTCGGTGCCAAAATCAGCAAAAACAACATTGCCAAAATCACGGTTGAGTTTGTTTCCGAACAAGTTAACCTTTTGAAAGATAAGGATGGCAACATCATCGAGGGAGATGAACAATACATTCAAACCATCACCGATAGATGGACATTTGAAAAGTCCGTCACCTCAACAAACCCCAACTGGATTCTCGTATCAACCAAGAAATAAGACATGAAAAAACTTGCCTTTATATTTGCCTTGTGCCTGTTTTCAAGCTCCTGCGGAGAAGAGAGCTCAACTCCGCCTGACATCCAAGATTTGAGTTTGAAAAAAAGCAGCTTTTCCGAACTTTTGGGTTGGCAGCAAGATGATGTTAAAGAGGCCGTCAAAGCCTTTAAAAAGTCTTGTCAAAAAATCAAAGACAATAAAAATGAATATATTGACAATTTGTCTGCCATCCAAATTTCCACCAAAGACTATCAAAAACTCTGCCGCAATTTGAACAATGTTCGCCCCGCCAAATATAAAGAATTTTTGGAACAAAATTTCACACCCTATTTGGTCGAATATCAAGGCTCCCCCGAGGGAAAATTCACCTCTTATTATGAAACCGAAATTTTTGCCTCTTACCACAAATCAGATAAATACAAATATCCGGTTTACGGCCGCCCGTTTGATATGATAGAGCTCAATTTGCAAGACTTTGACAAGTCTTTGCCCAACAAAAGATTGGTTGGCCGCGTCAAAGGCAACACCTTTATTCCTTATTACACCCGTGCCGAAATTCATGACAAAGGCTTAAACGCGCCGATAATCTTGTGGGGTGATAATGAGGTGGATATTTATGTGATGCAGATTCAAGGTTCCGCGGTGGCCAAAATGGATGACGGTTCTTTCATCCGCATTGGCTATGCCGACAACAACGGCCGCGAGTTTAAGGGCATCGGCAGTATTTTGCTTGAAGAAAAGCTCATCAAACCGGGGCAAGCCTCCATGGGCAAAATCAAAAAATGGCTCAAAGAAAATCCGGACAAAGCTCTTGAACCGATGAACCAAAACAAGCGCTATGTTTTTCACCGTTTGGTCAATGCCGATGGTCCGATTGGCGCGCAAGGTGTTTCTTTAACCGCAGGCCGCAGTCTGGCCGTAGACCGTAAATTCATCCCTCTGGGAGCCTTACTCTGGCTGGAAACCACCGGTCCTGACAAAGAAAACATCCGCAAGCTGGTTGTGGCTCAAGATGTCGGCGGAGCCATTAAAGGCGCTGTCCGAGGCGACTATTTCTGGGGTTCCGGCGGGGATGACATTTTGGAAAAAGCCGGCCGCATGCACGCCAAAGGCCAATATTACATTCTCTTACCCAAGACAACCGAGGTCAAAATAAAATGATGAACAAAGCAGACAAAATGGTTTTCAAAGCCCTCAAAACCGCGGTAGAAAAAGACCAACTCCGTTTGTATATGGACTATGGCAAAGTCAACCGCCCCGGCTCCCCGATATACAATCCGTGGGAATGTTTGCTCCCGATTTTGATTCCGGTTCTCATCGGTTTGGTATTGATAATTGTGGTCGGGGTCATTTTTGGCTTATTATTCATTGTGGCCATGATTATGGTTTACAGCACATATTTCAAGAAAAAGCTCTATCATAAGGTCATAGAGAGAGCCAAAGCCTATCTGATTTCATCTTATGAAAACTGCGAAAACTTGTGGAAATTCGGCGGCATAGTTTTGGTCAATGCCGAAAACAAAAAGCTGGGTTGCGTGGCCCCCGAAGGCGATTGGAAAGAATTTGTCATTTTGAATTTTTCCGATTATATGTTGGATAAAAAACCTGAAGAACCCAAAAAAGATGAAGAAAAACCAACCGAAAATAAGTGAAGAAGATTTAAGCCTTTGGATAGAGACCACCAAAGACATTCAGGCCATTCCGCAAGCAGAAGAAATTGAGCGCCCGACAAAAGAATTGCCGCCGATAAGAAACAGCATCGACAACACAAGTGTATATCACGGCAACCCGCTCCAAGATTTGGCCATTGGCCAAGTGGCAGATATTGATAGAAACACGGCTACCAAATTCAAACGCGGCGAATTCAAAATTGAAAGAAGATTAGATTTGCACGGCTATACCGAAGATGAAGCCTGGGAAGCCGTGATAAATTTTGTGAAAAATGCTTATCTTGACAGCTTGCGCTGTGTGTTGATTGTCACCGGCAAGGGCAAGCCTCATCCGGAAGATGAAGAGATAATGCCTCGCCGCGGCATATTGAAAGAAAAAGTGCCGCAATGGCTCAATTCAAGAGAATTAAGGCCCTTAATTTTGAGTATCAGCTATTCTCAAATCAAAGACGGCGGTGAAGGCGCCTTGTACGTCTTGCTCCGAAGAAAAAGATAAAACGACCCACACAAGGCACTTTAGCCAGCCCCAGAACAAGGAGAGCGAAGATATACGCGCGGCACGGAGACAAAACTTTTGCCGTCAAACACGCCGTGTTTGCGTGGTCAAGCTGACGTCAGCTTGGTAGGCTCCAGCCATTTAGAATAAACGGAGGACGGCCTGTGCAGATTGTGAGGCTAAA
The DNA here is from genome assembly GCA_944390265.1 of uncultured Alphaproteobacteria bacterium. Classification (GTDB taxonomy): domain Bacteria; phylum Pseudomonadota; class Alphaproteobacteria; order RF32; family CAG-239; genus CAJLXD01. The sequence goes on from CALXPK010000031.1 coordinate 11,850, forward strand.
GACAATGAGTTTATGGCCAGTTGCTGGCGGGTCTGGAGCGAGAGCATATTGGCCGATTCCTCGTTCATATCGGCCAGGGTGAGTTTATCGGCACCTTCTTCCAAAACATTAATCAGGTTTTCGGTGAACTCATCACGGGTGGTGATAATGGAATAATAGTTGCCGAGTTGGGTGGAAGCCGAGCGGAGCTTGTCTTGTGCGTTCAGCACCTGGTCAAGAGAAGTTTGCACCGCTTTGGATGAAGTCCAGTCCGCCGCGAGCAGGCCGATGCTTTCTGAAGTAACATCCACACCTTTGACCAATAAGTTAGCAGATTTATCCTCATTGAAATTAACTTTGAGATTATCTTCTTTTAAGAGATTGATACCTTTATAAATGCTATCGTTAATCAGCATATCATATTGCGACAAAGCCTCATTAAATTGCTTTTGATAGGCTTGGCGAGCAGCTTGTTCTTCCTCTGTACCATACTTTATTTTCGCCTCTTGCTCGGTAATGATATCCTTTGCCGTCTTCCAAGCAGAAGTTTGCGCCACTTTCAGTTTTGTTTCAACATTATCTGCCGTTATAGTGTTTGACGTCGAAGTTGAAGTATTTTCATCTCTATAATCTTTTTTCACTTCATACCACTTGGCTTGCCCATCTTTTTCAAATGCAATTTTAGCCCCTTGAGCAATTTCAAGAATATTAGCACCATTTCCTTGATGAAATAAATTATCAATAGAATTACCCATAGTTTCAAAATTTATTTGAGCTGAAGATAGTATGTTTACTTTATTATTACTTCTATCACTAGTTAACAAAATTCCTCTACTGTTATTTCCTATTGTTTTGATATTTAAATTTCCATCAATATTCATTGATGATTGATTATAAGCACATATACCATGTCCTGTCGTTAATATATTTATTAAGGAATCCTTTTTTATATTTATAATAGCTTCATTTACTCCCCAAAATCCATGTCCTAGCTGTCCAAACACTTCAATTTGAAGTTTTCCATCTATATTAACTGTTGCGCCATCCCAAGCAGAAATAGCTGCTCTTCCCTGGTTCATTGTATTTTCATCAGAAAATTTTGCCGAAATATATAAATTTTGTATTTCAGTAATCGTATCTTTACCATGTACTTCAATAACTAATGTACTTTCAGTTGTTATATTATTATCATAATTCAAACTCAAGTCACTGACCAAGCAGCCGGTCTTACGAATATCTATTAAAGAATGCCAAGCAACGCTATCAGTGGCGGAGATAGAAGAAAAACCTTCACCGTCGGCAAAGTTGCCAAAGTAGTTGACACCGACGAGCTTTTGGTTTTCTCGTAAGAAAATGCCATTAGACGTAGAGATATCCCCGAGGTCGATTTGGCCATCAACGCAAATCGTTTCTTTGCCGGAAGTGACCGCCGCGCGGAGCTCATCAGCGGTGGAAACAACCGCACCATTCTCCCCGACCAGCTTTTCAAAATAGCTTTTTTCCGGCACTACGCTACCGCTACTCACCTGTTCGGCAATCGCTTTCATCTGTTTAATCAGCTCTTCGACAGTTTCTATACCCTCGGTTGCGGCCTTGATGGTCTGTATGCCTTGGCTCATCGCGTCAAGCAAAGCGCTCAAGTCATCGGCACGATTGGTCAGCGAGCTTGCGGTATAATACGAGCTCGGATTATCAATCGCCGAGTTGACTTTTAAGCCGGTGGAAAGCCTCAGTTGGGTTTGGTCTTGCAGTTTGGAAATTTGTTGCAAACTCAGCAAATTGCTCCGCATTGAGGCGGTCAATGAAATGTCACTCATTTTGCACCTCGCACGGGTTTAGCATATTGAATTTGCGTGAAAAATTAAAGGACAAAACATAATAATTGTAGGATACAACTTGATAATAAGATTTAGATACAACAAAACCTTTCACCACAGGGGTAAAAAGTGCAGAAATCGTCAGAAATTGTCTTCTTGGTTTCAACATTCTTGTTGTATCCTAAAAAATTTTTAGTACTAAAAACCGTGCGGCTGATCATTCCGCACGGTTTAAAATATAGCAAATGCAAGTAAAAATTTGGTTAATATCAAACTAAACGTTTTTCTCGCCGCTTTCCGGCTCAGCCAACCAAATGGCACCTTTAATTTTGTTTTGCAAAAACTCGTTATGCAGTTTTATTTCTTCTTCACTCAAAGGAAAATGGCGCGCTTCTCTGACAATTCCTTCTGAGCCAAATTGAACAACCGAGGCTAGGTTTGATGCTTTTTTCTTTTCATCAAACATCATCGCCGGCTCTTGTCCGCCGATGAGTTGCAGATAAACTTCGGCCAACAACTCAGCATCAAGCAAAGCGCCGTGTTTGGTACGGTTTGAGTTATCAATATTAAAGCGTTTGCAGAGGGCATCCAAATTGACGCGTGAGCCTGGAAACATATTGCGGGCAATTTCCAGCGTGTCAATCACTCTGTCCCAAGAAAACTCGGGCTTATTTAAGGCTTTTTGTTCAAAGTTGCAGAAGGTGATATCAAACTTGGCATTATGCGCCACCAAAATGCCGTCATCCCCGACAAAATTGAGCCAATCATCCACAATTTGATCAAAGGTTGGAAAATCTTTCAAAAAATCATAAGACAAGCCATGGACTTTGAAGGCATCTTCCGGCACTTCGCGCTGCGGGTTAATATATTGATGATAAGTTTTTCCGGTCGGCATGTGGTTGACGAGTTCAACCGCGCCGATCTCGACCAATCTATCCCCCTTATCGGCATCAAAACCGGTTGTTTCCGTATCAAAAACAATTTCTCTTACCATAAATATTTATCCTTCCAACCCGTCCACAATTTCCAAAGCCGCCACTTTCAGCAAATTGAGCGGTACATCGGTTTCCACCACCCAATCGGCTTTGGCCACTTTTTCTTTTTGGCTCATTTGCTTTTCAATAATCTTGTCCACATGTTCGGCCGAAACCTTGTCACGCATCATCACTCGCTGTTTTTGTGTTTCTTCATCCACATTCACGGCAATGATAAAATCGCAATATTTATCCCAGCCCAACTCAAACAGCAAAGCCGCATCCAAAAACAACAAATCATCGGTTTTGGCATTTTTCCGAATAACGGCTTTGAGCTGCTCTTTTAAGAAAGGATGTATCAAATTTTCCAATTTTTGCAACTCTTTTGCATCATCAAAAACCAGCATTCGCAACTTTCTTTTATCAAAAACGCCGTTGGTTTGCTCCTCTGGAAAATTTTGCAAAATCACTTTAATAAATTCGGGCTTAAAATAGAGCCTTCTCACCCAAGCATCGGCATCAAAAACCGGATAGCCGAGTTTTTTGAAAACATTTGCCAAAGTGGTTTTTCCGCAACCGATGGAACCGGTAATCCCCGCCAAAATCATGATAAAGACCTAACCTTTTGATATATAAAAACAAAACGAAGTTATTAACAGAATGTTAACCTTTTGTGCATAACTCACGCTTCTTAAAACCTTTATACAATTTAATCCGCACTTTGCAAAATCCAAACGCAGAGTTATATACAGGCCTTCAAAATCATCCACCCTTGTGGATATTTAAAAAATCAAAAATTAATGTTTTGAATCCGTTAATAGTGTTTAGGCGGTTGAAAAAGAATCTAAAAAGTCAAAATTTGTTAACCCTTTGTTAACGATTCGTTTTTCTCTCCCCAAATGTGGACAACTCTGTTTATGAAAACTTATCCACAAAACTCACAGGGATATACAAATAACTACTAAAATTTTTAAAATATATTGATAGCCCTGCGGGGCTGTTAATAAAAAATTAACCTAAATCTTTAATATAATCTCGGCAGGTAAGACTATTTTCTCACATTCTTCCCCTTTGCCAAAATCAATTGACAAAAAAGAAATAAAAGAATATATAAAAACTTACCTACCCAAACATATTTATTAAAAACATTTAATAAAATCTTAAACTGCAGAAATTTATTCCCAAAAAAATAAGGTAAGCATGAATTTACAAGACTTAAAGCAAAAATCCCCCAAAGAACTCTTAACAGAGGCTGAGGACCTTGGCATTGAAGACGCATCTTCCATGCGCAAACAAGATTTAATGTTTGCAATTTTGAAAAAAGTTGCCAGTGAGGACAATGTTATTTATGGCGAAGGTACAATCGAAGTTCTGCAAGACGGCTTCGGTTTTTTACGATCCAGCCAGTCAAACTACCTCGCCGGCCCGGATGACATTTATGTTTCTCCTTCCCAAGTCAAAAAATTTGGTTTGCGCACCGGCGATACGGTTGAAGGAGAAATCAGAGCGCCCAAAGATAACGAACGCTATTTTGCTTTAACCAAAGTCAACCGAATAAATTTTGCAGATCCCGAACTTTCCAAACTTAGAATAAATTTTGACAACCTCACCCCTTTATATCCAACCGAAAAACTCAATTTTGATATCATCTGCGGTGATAAAGACTATACCACCCGCGTGATTGACCTGATTGCCCCGCAAGGCAAAGGCCAACGTGGCCTGATTGTGGCACCGCCGCGCACCGGTAAAACCGTGATGTTGCAAAATATTGCCCATGCCATAGCCACCAATCACCCTGAAGTATACTTAATGGTGTTGCTGATTGATGAACGTCCGGAAGAAGTGACCGATATGACCCGCTCGGTTAAAGGCGAGGTCATCTCCTCCACCTTTGATGAACCGGCTTCGCGTCACGTTCAAGTGGCTGAAATGGTGATAGAAAAAGCCAAAAGATTGGTTGAAACCAAAAAAGACGTGGTCATTTTGCTTGACTCCATCACCCGCTTGGGCCGCGCCTACAATACGGTTATTCCTTCATCCGGCAAGGTTTTGACCGGTGGTGTGGATGCCAATGCTTTGCAACGCCCGAAACGCCTTCTCGGTGCTGCGCGCAATGTGGAAGAAGGCGGTTCCTTAACCATCATCGCCACCGCTTTGATTGATACCGGTTCACGTATGGATGAAGTTATCTTTGAAGAGTTCAAAGGTACCGGTAACTCCGAAATCATTTTGGATAGAAAATTAACCGACAAACGCTTGTTCCCAACCATCGATATCACCCGTTCCGGCACCCGTAAGGAAGAATTGTTGGTTGACAAAGCGACCTTGTCCAAAATGTGGGTTTTGCGCCGTGTCTTGATGCAAATGGGCATGACCGACGGTATGGAATTCTTGCTTGATAAGCTCAAACAAAGCAAAAACAATCAAGATTTCTTCAATAATATGAATTCTTAAAAAAAATCAAAAGCTCCTTAAAATAAAGGAGCTTTTCTTTTATCCGAAAATAAAGTTATAAACCTCATCCATGGTTTTGAATATGTATTTGATGCCCAAATCTTTAACCATGGAGATATATTCATCATTGTTGTTCATCTGACTGCCGACAAAGGCAATGGTCGTCATCCGGGCGGAAAGTCCGGCCGTAAGTCCGGCCAATGAATCTTCAATCACAAGGCAGTTTTCGGGTTTTTCGCCCATTTTTTCAGCGGCTAGCAAAAACAAATCCGGCGCCGGCTTGCCGCGAGCCACCATTTCAGAAAGAAAAACCTTGTCCGGCGTGAAAATCTTATCAAGTTTGACCGCCTTGAGCTTGAGTTTGGTTTTTTCTTTGGTGCCGCCGGTAGCAATGCATTGTTTGATGTCTTGGCGCGCAAAAATTTTTTCAATATCGGGCGTCAGCGAGATTCCTTTGGACAAAACCTGATAGTCAAGTTCTGTCCCCTCGTCTTCAAATTTTTCATCTACGTTAAAACCCATTTGTTGCAAAGTGAGCAGACGGGTTTTCCAGTTCATGCCGCCGATGTGATGATTAGTGGTTTTTAAATCCCAATCAACATTAAAATATTTTTTGAGGAGTTGCCGTCGGTTTTCCATCCACAAACATTCGGTATCGGCAATCACGCCGTCAAAATCCCAAATTATCAAATTTTTAGAAATTTTATTCATTTTACAACCATGTTTAGAAAAAATTGAGTCCGCCAGAAGCTCATAGAAACATTTTTCACAGATTCTATGATAGATTGATTAAAAAAATATAAACCCCCTCTCCACGGTCAAAAAATCGGCTTTTTTTTAGAGTCGTTTTTTAAAACTTGCTTTCAAGATTCAATCTCGCTATAAAAACAGCATAAGGAGAGAAAAAATGACCAACCAAACCATATATGCCTTGTCCACCGTTTACGGAAAGTCCGGTGTGGCCGTGATTCGTGTTTCGGGTAATGAGGCTTTAAAAGTTGTTGAGCTGATGACTGATATTGACGTCAAGAGCATCAAGCCGCGCTATGCTTATTTTGCCAAGTTGCACAATTTGGATAAAACCGAGAGCTTGGACCAAAGTTTGGTTTTATATTTCAAAGCGCCGCATTCTTTCACCGGAGAAGATATTGTTGAGTTTCAAACCCACGGCTCTAAAGCGGTGATTGCTTCGGTAATGAATTGCTTGAGCCAAATTGAGGGGTTTCGCATGGCCGAGCCGGGAGAATATTCTAAACGTGCTTTTTATAACGGCAAGATGGATTTGACCGAAGCTGAGGGTCTGGCTGACTTGATTGATTCCGAAACTTCCGAGCAACAAAAATACGCCATGCGCCAAATGGAAGGCGGATTAAAGAATTTATATGAAAGCTGGCGTGCCGAACTGGTAAAGATGTTGGCTCACTTGGAAGCCTTTATAGATTTTCCCGATGAGGAGATTCCAGCATCGGTTATTGATAATATGCAAAACACTGTATTTAAACTTGAAAAAGAGATAAAAAGCCACTTGAACGGTGATTCAATCGGCGAACGCCTGCGTGAAGGTTTTAGGGTAGCCATTGTTGGTGCCCCCAATGCCGGCAAGTCAAGTTTATTAAATGCCATTGTCAAAAGAAATGCCGTGATTGTCTCAGACATTGCCGGCACAACCCGCGATGCCATAGATGTTCATCTGGATTTGAACGGCTATCCGGTTATGTTTACCGATACCGCCGGCCTGCGTGAAACCGAAGAAGAAATTGAGAAAAAAGGCATTGATATTGCTTATGGCAAAATTCACGATGCCGATTTGGTCATTTGTTTGTATGATGCTTCGGTAGACACTGTTCATGTCTTTGATAAAATAAAAGATTCTTTAAAAAACAAAGCCTTGTTTGTTGCTAATAAATGTGATAAATTAACTTCTGAACAATGTTCAGAGTTGGAAAAATCAGGTTGTCTGGTCATCTCTGCCAAGCAAAAACAAGGCGTAGACAAGCTCTTACAAGCCATATCAAAAAATATTCAAGAACGTTTTACCTCAAACTCCAATTTGTTGATTACGCGTAGTCGTTATCGTGAGGCTTTGCAAGATGTTTTGGAAAATCTGCAAAACTTTGGTTTTAATAAAGAAATTGAGCTGACCGCGGAAGATATTCGTCTTGCTGCCCGCGCTTTGGGTAAAATCACCGGCCGAATTGAGGTGGATGAAATTTTAGATAAAATCTTCGGCGATTTCTGTATCGGCAAATAGAGATTGACTCTAAATAGAGGTTAATATATATAAACTTTCAAAGATTTTATTATTAACCTCTAAAAATTATGTATATGGAAAGAAATTTTGAAAATTCGGTTTTTTTAGAATTAAGAAATTATAAGGGTTTTATTTTCAACACGATGCGGCTTTATGAAATTTTTTATGATGAAAAATCAGAAAGAAGAACGGTTGCAATTATGAAGGTTCTTGTGAGTCCTCAGATGTTTTCATTCATAAGAAAATTAAAAACTTTCGTCAAAGGACCTTTTCAATCCGATAGTTTCATATCTTATTATTGTTTGGATAAAGGTTTAGAAAGTTGTGTTCCTGAAATTCAAAAAACTTTTGACGGTGTTGTAAAAGAATTAATCAAAAAGCATAGCGAAAATTCCCCATATTATAGTTATGTTTATGCAACCGTAATTGTTTCCGTTATATTGGCCATGCCTGGATATTTTACTGAAGAAACAATTTATGACTTCATTTATTTCTGTCGGAATAAACATATTCTTAATATTTAAAAAAAAAGAATTAAAAAAATTAGAAAAGAGCGTTTCCGGCGCTCTTTTTTTTTATGCCTTTTATTGATTTCTAAATTTTTTTGATTATAATGCCGGCAAGATTGAATAAAAATTTTTTAAGGCCTTATAAATAATGAATAAAATTTACGATGTAATAGTGGTCGGCGGAGGACACGCCGGCTGTGAAGCCTGTGCCGCGGCGGCCAGAACCGGCGCCAAAACCGCTTTGGTGACGCACCATATTGACACCATTGGCGCCATGTCATGCAATCCGGCCATTGGTGGTTTGGGAAAAGGACATTTGGTCAGGGAGGTTGATGCGCTTGACGGTTTAATGGGCCGCGTGATTGATAAAGCCGGCATCCAGTTCCGCATGCTCAATGCTTCCAAAGGGCCGGCCGTGAGAGGTCCGCGCGCTCAGGCAGATAGAGAATTATATAAAAAATATATGCTTGAGGCTTTGCGCGAGCAAGAAAATTTGGATATTATTGAAGCCGCAGTCGAGGGTTTGATTATTAAAGATAATCAGGTTGAAGGCGTTATTTTGGCAAACGGTGAAGAAATAAAAGCCAAAGCCACGGTTTTAACCTCCGGCACATTTTTGAACGGGGTCATGTTTGTTGGCCACCAAGCTACGGTTGGCGGCCGTATCGGTGAAGAAAGTTGCACCGGTATAACACCGTATTTAAAGCAATTGGGCTTAAAAGTCGGTCGTTTGAAAACCGGTACCCCTGCCCGCTTGAACGGCAAAACCATCCACTGGGAAAAATTGGCCACCCAAGATGGTGACAATCCGCCTATTCCCTTTTCATATTTAACCGATAAAATCACCAATACGCAGATTCAGTGCTATATCACCCACACCAACGAAAGAACCCATAAGATTATTCGTGATAATTTTGACAAATGCGCGTTGTTTTCGGGCTTGATTACCGGTATTGGCCCCAGATATTGCCCGAGCATTGAAGATAAATTGGTCAAGTTTGCCGACCGAACCAGTCACCAAATTTTCTTGGAGCCGGAAGGTTTGAACACCGATGTTGTTTATCCGAACGGCATTTCCACTTCTTTGCCGGCCGATGTGCAAGATGCTTTCATTCACACCATGGAAGGTTTGGAAGATGTGGAGATTTTGCGCTTTGCTTATGCCATTGAGTATGACTATGTTGATCCGCAAGAGCTCGATGATAGGTTAGCTGTCAAAAAAGTTCCTGGATTATTCTTGGCCGGCCAAATCAACGGCACCACCGGCTATGAAGAAGCGGCTGCCCAAGGTTTGGTTGCCGGTGTCAATGCTGCTTTGTATGCTGAAGGCAAAGGCCGAGAATTTGTGGTTGACAGAAGCGAGGCCTATATTGGTGTGATGATTGATGACTTAATCACCAAAGGCGTGGATGAGCCTTATCGTATGTTCACCTCGCGTTCAGAATATCGTTTGTTCTTGCGTGCTGACAATGCCGACCGCCGTCTGACCGAAAAAGGCCATGATATCGGCTGTGTCGGAGAATATAGATACAGTGTATTTAAAGCTAAAAAAGCTCAAATTGAGCATTACACCGAGCTTTGCAATACATTACAGACGACCTATAAAGAAATTGATTCTCTGGGGTTAAATGTTAAACATGACGGCACCAAGAGAACGCCGTTTAATCTGATGAGTTATGAAGAAGTTTCACGTGAAACAATCAACCAACTCTTCCCAGAGTTAAAAGATATGCCCTATGCAGTTTATGAAGCTATCGAGATTGAGGCGCGCTATTCGGGTTATATCAAACGCCAAATGGCTGATATTGAAGTTTTCAAAAAAGATGAAAACCTCAAATTGCGTGAAGATATAGATTATAGCAAAATCGGCGGCTTGTCGCGAGAGATGGTTACGAAGTTGAGCAAGGTCAAACCCTCAACCATCGGCGAGGCCTCACGCATCCCCGGCGTAACACCGGCGGCCATCACCGCTATTCTGGGTTATGTGAAAAAATAAATAACACCGTATTTAAAGAGGCGGAAGCAAAATTCCGCTTTTTTTCTTGCCTGAATTTACCAAAAATTAAAGAGCGGATTCTATAATAGAAAACATTCTGAATATGGAGTCTGTAATGAGTGAAAATTTCTTTATTCCTGAGAGCTTGAAAATAAGCGGTGGAAATCCGGTTTCCGGAGATATCAAAATCAGCGGTGCCAAAAATTCCATTTTGGGTTTGATGGCCGCTTCTTTGTTGACGGACGATGTCGTCACCTTGCGCAATGTGCCCTATATTACCGATGTTTTGGAAATGGGACATATCATGCGCGATATCGGTGTTGATGTAAAATATGACCCGCAAAAGAGAATATTAAAATTACACGCGGCCAAAATCATCAAAAACGAAATCTCTCATCAAGCGGCGCATTTCCGAGCCAGTTATTATCTTTGGGGCTCGTTGTTGGCACGTTTTTGCCGAACCAAAGAGTTTGACAGCCTCAAAGTTTGCCTCCCCGGCGGCTGTTCTTTTGGTGGCAAAAGACCAACCGATTTTCATGAAGAATTGATAAAAACCGTTTTTGGTGCCACCATTACTGTTGAAACCAAAGACAATGAAAAATATTCTTATCTGAAGTTTCAGCTTCCGCAAAAAGAAAATGCTGATTTGTGTCCGGTTTATACCACCTTTAAGGCCTCTCACGGCGCCACTTTTCACTGGCTTTTGTCGGTTGCCGGCTCTGATAATTGCAAAATGATGTACAATGCCTCATTAGAGCCGGAAGTCTCTAACCTGATTTCCATGTTGCAAAAAATGGGCTTAGGTCTCATCGGCAACGAGAGAACCGGCATCATCTATGACGGCAAAAACCGTAGTCTGCTGAAAGGAGTGGATTTTGAAGTTATTCCGGATAGATTAGAGGCGGCAACCTATGCCCTGTTCACTTTGTCAACCAGAGGCGCGGTAGAATTAAACGGCATTAATTTTGATCATTGCTCTCCATGGCTGGGGCAGTTGGAACGTATGTTCTCACGTGGCATATACTATTCAACCGACCGCAAAAAACTTTATCTCGATTTTAGAAAAGTCAAACCCTATGACGGTTTTGTCATGCAGGTAACGCCTTTTCCAGGGTTTGAAACCGACTTGCAACAAATCTGGACGCCCATTTTGGCTCAAGCCAAAACAGAATCTGTTATATCTGACTTAATCTGGCCCGGCCGTTCCGCCCATTTGGAACAAATGGCCAAATTTGGTTTGCAGAGCAAGTATTATCAATTTGATGTCAACAGCGGCCAGCAAGGCAGTATCAAGAATTTGTATATCAATATTGAGCCGTCAACTTTCCATGCGGCCGAAGCTGAAGGCACGGATTTGCGCGGCACCATGGCCACAATCATGCTGGCGGCAACAGTAAAGGGCGAAAGCACCATCAATAATCCGAGTTTTGCTTTGCGCGGCTATCCCAATTTGCTCAAAAATTTGCAAGAATTGGGTGTTGATATATCAGCATCCGTAGAGGGAAGAGAAATTCAGGCCTTACCGGAGTTATAAATGCAAAAATTCACCCTGCATAGCCACACTCATGCGCTGAATTGTTTTGACGGGCACAACAGCGCCGATGAAATGATATCTCAAGCTGAAAAACTGGGTTTTGAAGCCATCGGCATATCCAACCATTTTTGCTATCATCCCAATGTTCAGCTGTGCAGTCCGATGTTTTATAATGATGAAAACAAAGCCCTTGATGCGCATTTGCGTATCATAGATGAAGTTCGCTCTGCCGCCGAAGGTCACAAAATCAAAGTCTATGTCGGGGCAGAAGTAGATTTTTTTCCCTCGGCAAGCTGGAGAAATGCTTTTGAACGGATGTTGAAAAAGCTGAGTTTTGATTATCTGATTGGTTCCAACCATTTCATACGCACGGCTGACGAATCACAAATTTATAACATATATCATCTGGAGATTATGCCGGCCAATCTCACGGCGGATGATTTTAAGGAACTGGTACAACAGCATTGGAACAATGTGGTTTATACGGTTGAGAGCGGCTATTTTGATTTTCTGGCTCATCCGGACTACTGTGTGATAAAAATTCCTGATGTTCCCGAGTTTGAAGAGAATCGTTGGAAGATAATTGAGGCTTTGGATAAAACCAAAATGCCGTTTGAGGTCAACACCAGCGGCTACAATCGCATCAATATGCAACACCCGTGTGATTGGATGTTGCAAGAGCTTTGTGAACGCGAAGTCCCTACTCTGCTGAGCGACGATGCACATTCAACCGCCATGCTGGGTCAACATTTTGAACGTGCTGAGAATCTGCTCCAAAAATTTGGTTGCAAAAAACGTTTGGGTTTAGATTTTCTTCAGAAATAGATTCAAAAAATATAGTTTAAGTCTTTGTTTTTAGATTCTTTTATTTTTATCTTAAAATAGGTGTTTATAAGTCTGCTTTTTATATTTTAAAAGTCAGAAAAAAAATCTATAAATATTTTATGCAAAATTTCATGGAAAAATACAATGTTTCACGTGAAACATTCGAACTCTTAAAAGCCTACGAAGCCAGCTTGGTCGAGTGGCAAAAGAAGTTCAATCTGGTCAGCAATTCTTCTCTTGAAGATTGCTGGAACCGCCATTTTGTTGACTCGGCACAGCTGTTTAAGTTTATTCCAAAAGAGGCTCAGACTTTGCTTGATTTTGGCTCTGGTGCTGGTTTTCCGGCAATGGTACTGGCTATTATGGCAAAAGAAAAAACACCGTATTTAAAAGTTAGCTTGGTTGAAAGCATTGCCAAAAAAACACTGTATTTAAACGAAGTTAAAAAGATTTGCCGTTTAGATGTAGAAATTTTGAACCAAAGGATTGAATCTTTGCTGGCAAAGAAGGTTGATGTTATCACCTCTCGCGCCATGGCTTCGTTAAAAGAACTTTTAAAATACACGCAAGCCTTTTGTTCAGATAAAACGGTTTGCATATTTCCCAAAGGCAAAAAATATGCCGAGGAAATTGAGGAAGCAAAAAAAGACTGGAATTTTGATTGTCAAGTTTTTGACAGCGAAACCAGCGATGAAGGAAAAATTTTGGTCATCAAACACATATTGAAGAAAAAAGGAGGAAAATAAATGCCAAGAGTTATTGCAATAGCCAATCGCAAAGGCGGCGTTGGAAAAACCACCACCACCGTTAACGTTGCCACAGCCATGGCTGCCGCCGGTAAAAAAGTTTTGGTTATTGATTTGGATCCGCAAGGCAACGCTTCAACCTCAATGGGCGTAAACAAGCGCGGCCGTATGTCTTCTTCATATGAGGTTTTGATTGGTGAAGCCAAATTATCCGAAGCCATTGTCTGGACAGAGATTCCCAACTTTTCAATCGTCCCCTCCTCACCAGATTTGGCCGGTGCCGAAATTGAGCTGGTTGATGTGGAAAAAAGAGAGTTTCGCTTGAAAAATGCCATTGCCGACCAAGCCGTCAATTATGATTATATTTTGATTGATTGCCCGCCGTCATTGAGTTTGATAACCATCAACGCCCTAGTGGCCGCCAATGCTGTGATTGTTCCGTTACAATGCGAGTTTTTGGCCCTCGAAGGTATCACCGATTTGATTCGCAACATCAATCAAATCAAAAAGATTTTTAATCCCGATTTGGAATTGCAAGGTGTGGTTCTGACCATGTATGACAAGAGAAACAATCTCTCGCAACAAGTTGAAGATGATGTCAGACACTTCTTTGGCAAAAAGGTTTATCAAACCGTAATTCCGAGAAATGTCAGAGTCTCGGAAGCCCCCTCGCACGGCAAACCGGTTTTGATTTATGATTTTAAGTGCCCCGGCGCTCAGGCATATATCAGCTTGACCGGAGAAGTTTTGAAAAGAGAAAAGGAATTATTGGCATGTTAGAAGATAATAAGAAAAAAAATTTGGGTCGCGGCTTGGGTGCTTTGCTCGGCGGAGATGATATTGACTTGGATGTTTTAATGGAAACACCGGTGGAAAAGCACCAAAGCGAAAATTCGCAAAATCGTAGTGTTAATACCGTGAAAATTGAAGATTTAAAAGCCGGAAAATATCAGCCGCGTACCGAGTTTGATAAAGAAGCCTTAGATGCCTTGGTTGAATCCGTCAAAGAAAAAGGCGTGTTGCAACCCCTGCTCGTCCGCAAGCAAGGTGATAAATATGAGATTATTGCCGGTGAGCGTCGTTGGCGTGCCGCCAAAGAGGCAGGTTTAAAAGAAGTTCCGGTCATTGTTAAAGATTTTTCGGATCAAGAAGCACTGGAAGTGGCTTTGGTTGAAAACTTGCTGCGTGAAAATTTAAGCGCCATTGAAGAAGCCGAAGGTCTGCAAAGATTGATAACCGAGTTTGCCCACACGCAGGAAGCCTTGTCGCAAATTGTCGGCAAATCCAGAAGCCACATTGCCAACACCTTAAGACTTTTGAACTTGCCGCAAGAGGTTCAAAACCTGGTCAAAGAAGGCAAACTTTCTGCCGGCCACGCCAGAGCCTTGGTAGGTTTGGACAATGCGGTTGAACTGGCCAAACAAATCATCGCCAAAGATTTGAACGTTCGTCAGGTGGAAGAATTGGTTGCCAAACAAAAAGAGCCGAAAAAAGAAAAAGTCAAAGTTCAAAAAGACCAAGATATTGCAGATATTGAAAATGATTTGAACAAAGAATTGGGTTTGAGAATCAAAATCACACCGAGCAAGCAAGGTGGTGGCAAAGTCATTTTGCAATATGCTTCGCCTGCCGAGCTGGATATGATTATTGATATTTTGGATAAAAGCAAAAAAAATGTGAATAATCAACAACCGAACGCTGTATTTAAAGCGGAGCCGGCTCAGCAAAACAATGAAAAATTCACCATCAAAGTGGTTGACTGATGTTTTTGATTAAATATTTCATCATAGCTTTGATTATCATCGGCACTTTTGTTGCCGGTTCTTTGGGAATAGGGGGAGAAAACTGGTTGTCCAAAATCGGCTGGGCGCTGTTTTTCATAATCGGTTTTCTCATCTTAAATTTCATTGCCAAAATTGCTTGGAAAATATTATTTTTGGTTTTGAGCATATTTTTTGTGATATATTTACTGAGTTATTTTGAAATAATTGAGTTCAGTCTCCCCGGCATACATCATGCCACCCAAGAGCTGGTAGATGATATCAACATCAAAAAAGGTCTTACATCAAAGTAAGGCCTTTTTTAATAAGATTCGGTAACCATATATTTACTAAAGGGGAATATAAAGATAATATTTAGAAACATCACAAATTGATAAAGGTGAAAAAATGGGTTTTTTGAAAAAAATTTTAACGGCACTCGGTGCTTTTCTTCTCATCTTTTGGGGCGGAGCCGGAACCCAAAGCAAAAGTTTAATCATGCAAGGCGGCGGATTCATTTTGTTTGTCATTGGTTTGATTGTACTTTACATCTTTGTCAAAATGGCTTGGCGTGCCATGGGGTGCTTGCCGTCATTTTTGATTTTTGCCGGTATCATCACTTTTATCATCTATGCCATTGGCGGTTTCAACAACGGCATCACCGGCGTCATTCCGACCTTAAAATCTTTTTTGGGTCAGAGCGAAAAGCAAGCAGCACCTTCCATGATGGTTTTGAATGAAGAAGATATAGACGGTCTGGAAGCCGTAGATGAAGGGATAATAGACAGTGCCGATTTGCAAGATGTGCCGCAATTGAGGCAACCTGAACCGCATGCCCAAAGTGCCAAAACTTTTGAGCAGGTTTTGCAAAATTTAGGCAGCAAAAATCAACAAAATAAGCGTCCGGCCAACCCGCAGGATTATCCGTCAATAACCGGAACGGTGCGCGTAATCAATGGCGATACATTGATGATGGACGGACACTACATTCGCCTCTTTGCCATAGATGCGCCGGAAGCCGACCAAACCTGCGCCAACAAAATGGGTCGAGCATATCATTGCGGACGCGTAGCGGCCACCTGGTTGCGTGATTGGTTGATGGATAATCCGGTTGAATGCCACATCATGCAACAAGACAAAAAGGGCAATATGATGGGCGTTTGTTCTTTAGGCCCTTATGATATCGGCGCCGCTTTGGTCAATGCCGGCTGGGCTTTGGCCTATACCAAATATTCGGATGTTTATGTTCCCTATCAAGAACAAGCCATGACCAGAAGAGATGGCCTATGGCAAGGAAAATTTTATAGTCCGGAAGATTGGCGCAAAATGAAAGCAAGAAAACCCAACATCAAAATCACCAAGCCTAAAAAAGAACGTAAAAGCATGCTTAATTTTTAGGAGAGAAGATGGAAGCGGTTTACTCATATTTGTCACAAACCGAGGCAGACACGGCTGCCTTGGGGCAACGTGTGGCCAAAATAGCACAAAAAGGAGATATTTTTGCGCTTGAAGGCACTTTGGGTATGGGCAAAAGCGTGTTTTGCCGAGCCTTCATTCAAAGTTTGGTCGGCAATACGGAAGTTCCGAGCCCGACTTTTACGTTGTTGCAAACTTACGATGCGCCGAATTTTGAAATTTATCATTTTGACTTGTATCGCTTGAAAGATCCGGACGAGATTTTTGAGCTTGGGATGGAAGAAGCCATGTATCAGGGCGTTTGTCTGATTGAGTGGCCGGAAAAAATGGGCGGTTATTTGCCGCGCCGAGCCATCACGGTTAAAATATCGCCGCAAGAAAACGGACGTTTGTTTGAGTTTTTTGCCACCGAGCCGGAAAGAAAAAAACGTTTTGGATTGTTGAACGGTAAGTAGAAATGGCCAATATTCATGCATCTTGTGTTTCCTATTTTGGAAAAGGAATTTTAATCAGAGGCAAATCCGGCTTGGGAAAATCAGATTTGGCCTTGCGTTTGATAATGGATAAAGGTTGTATGCTGATTGGCGACGATAGGATAGATATTTTTGCCAAAAGAGGCAAACTGAAAGCCTATGGCATCAAAACCATTGCCAACATGCTGGAGGTGAGGGGTGTGGGGCTGGCACATTTTCCCTCCAAAAAATCGGCCGAAGTTCATCTGGTGGTCGACTTAGTTAAAGATTCGGCCGATATTGAGCGTCTGCCGGAGCCGGAATTTGAAGAATTGGAAGGCGTGCAAATTCCCAAAATCCAAATTTGTGCTTTTGAGGTTTCGGCAGTAAACAAAATCATTCTTGCTTTGTCCTTAAATTAGCTTTGATGGTTTGATAAGTTTGATAAGTTTGTTGATTTATCAAAGATGAAGTCATAATATATCATCAATCTGGATTAATCTGTTTGAAAGTATATGGAAGATGATTCAAAAATTTTTACGCAAATTGGGAAAACCGCTGGTTAAATTTTTCTCAAGTCTGGGCGAGTTGTCCATATTTGTGATTCGTGCGGTTGCCAACTGTTTCATGCCGCCGTTTTATCTGCGCAACTTCATGCGTCAGGTTATGGATATCGGCTTTTATTCATTGCCGGTTGTGGGTTTGACCACCATTTTTGCCGGTATGGTTATTGCCATTCAAAGCTATTCCGGCTTTTCTCGCTTTGGTGCGGAAAGTGCGGTTGCTTCCGTGGTTTTGATTTCCGTAACTCGTGAGCTGGCACCGGTGTTGTCCGCGTTGATGGTTGCCGGTCGTATCGGCGCCGCCATGGCCGCTGAAATCGGTACCATGCGCGTGACCGAGCAAATTGATGCTTTGACCACCTTGTCCACCAACCCCTATAAATATTTAATCACCCCGCGTATTGTGGCGGCAGTCATCGTCTTGCCTTTGTTGGTTTTGATTGGTGACGTCATCGGCATTTACGGCGGCTATGTGGTCGGTGTTTATCAATTAGGCTTCAACCCTGCCAACTATATCAAATCCACCATTGACAACTTAGAGGCTTTGGACATCACCACCGGTGTGGTCAAGGCCGCAGTTTTCGGCTTTATCATTGCCGTCATGGGCTGCTACAACGGTTTCAAATCCAAGGGCGGCGCTCAAGGTGTGGGTGATGCCACCACCAATGCGGTTGTGTCTTCATCAATCTTGATTTTGATTTTCAACTACATCATTACCGGTATGTTCTTTTCAAAATAGGCTTCAAGCGGAGAAAATAAAATGAGTGATACAAAAATAAAAATAACCAATCTTCATAAAGCCTTCGGCCGCAAAGTTGTTTTGGATGGTGTTGATTTGGAAATCAAAAAAGGTGAGTCTTTGGTTGTCATCGGCGGGTCTGGTACCGGAAAATCGGTTCTGATTAAGTGCATTCAAGGCATTTTGACGCCGGAGCAAGGCTCCATTTTGGTAGATGATGAAGAAGTTGTCGGTGTTTCTGAGAAAGAAAAAGAGAAACTTCACTCCAAAATGGGCATGTTGTTTCAGGGCGGCGCTTTGTTTGATAGCTTGAGCGTTTGGGAAAACGTGGCTTTCGGTCTGATTGAAAATCAGAAGATGGATAAGAAAAATGCCAAAATGGAAGCCATAAGAGTTTTGCGTCAGGTGGGTTTGGCGCCTGATGTGGCCGATTTGTCCCCGTCAGAATTGTCCGGCGGTATGCAAAAACGCGTCGGCTTGGCCAGGGCCATTGCCACAAGGCCTGAAATTATCTTTTTTGATGAACCGACCACGGGTTTGGACCCGATTATGTCCGACGTGATTAACGGTTTGATCATTGAGTCCGTCAAAGGCTTGGGCGCCACCGCTTTGACCATCACCCATGATATGGCTTCGGCGCGCAAAATTGCCGATAAAATCGCCATGTTATATAAGGGTAAAATCATCTGGCAAGGCACGGTCAAAGAGCTGGATAAAACCGATAACGAATATGTGCGCCAGTTCATTAACGGAAGTTCGGAAGGCCCGATAAAAGTGGAGGTTTAGGCTTTGGCAAAAAGAGGAACGGATTTTGTCTGCCAAAATTGCGGTGCCGTATATCCCAAATGGCAAGGCAAATGTGATGCTTGCGGCGAATGGAACACCATTGTTGAAGAACAAGTGGGCGGCGAAGGTTTTTCTAACTTAACCCCCAAGCACAAAGGCAAAATAATAGACTTTGTTCCCTTGACCGGCGCAGAAGAAAATCTGGAAAGAATGTCAACCGGCATCAAAGAGCTTGACCGCGTTTGCGGCGGCGGTTTGGTGGCCGGTTCGGTCATTTTGGTGGGAGGCGACCCCGGAATAGGCAAGTCCACCTTATTGTTGCAAGCCTGCGCCAAAATTGCCGAATTGCCGATAAAACCGGAAGTTTTTTACATCTCCGGTGAAGAGGCCATCGACCAAGTGAGAATAAGAGCCAAAAGATTGGGCTTGGAAAAAGCACCGGTACATTTGGCTTCCGCCACCGATATCAGAGACATTGTTGCCACCTTGGAAAGAGCCAACGCCAATGTGGTGATTATTGACTCCATTCAAACCATGTATTTGGAAGATGTTGAGTCCACCCCCGGTAGTGTAACGCAGGTGAGGGCTTGTTCTTATGAATTGATAAAACTGGCCAAAAGAAAAGGCTTTACCTTGTTTGTTGTTGGTCATGTGACCAAGCAAGGCTCAATTGCCGGCCCGAGAGTCTTGGAGCATATGGTAGATACCGTGCTTTATTTTGAGGGTGAGAGAGGGCACCATTTCCGCATTTTGCGTGCGGTCAAAAACCGTTTTGGTGCCACCGATGAGATTGGCGTTTTTGAAATGCAGGACCAAGGCTTGGTAGAGGTTGAAAACCCCTCGGCTTTGTTCTTGGCGGAAAGGCAAGGCAATATCTCCGGTTCATGCGTCTTTGCCGGCATTGAAGGTTCCAGACCGGTTTTGGTTGAGATTCAAGCCCTTGTCAGCCCCACGGGCTATGCCAGCCCCAAGCGCGCCGTTGTTGGTTGGGATTCCAACCGCTTAGCCATGGTTTTGGCGGTGTTGGAAGCAAGATGCGGCATGAACTTGAGTTCGCAAGATGTATATTTGAACATTGCCGGCGGCTTGAGAATAACCGAACCGGCCGCCGATTTGGCCGTGGCCATGGCGGTGATTTCTTCCATGACCAATAAGCCGATGCCGCCGGATATGGTCATTTTTGGCGAGATAGGCTTGTCCGGAGAAATAAGAGCGGTCAGCCAGCCCTCCTTGCGCTTGAAAGAGGCACAAAAGCTGGGATTCGCAAGCTGTATCATTCCGCCGACGCATAGCAAAGACAAAAAATCCGGTCTGCATACCGATATGAACGTGTATGAAATCGGCAATGTTCAACGCCTGATAAATTGGTTTAATTAAAGGAAAAAATCCATGAATAGTCTGGATATCGCAATTTTAATCATTGTTGCCATTTCTGCCTTAATTGCCTTGGGTAGGGGGCTGATTAAAGAGGTTTTATCAATCATCGGCTGGGTTTTAGCGATTATTGCCGTGATATATCTCATGCCGATTTTAACGCCTTTTGCCGAAAAATATATAGATAATGGTTCAGCGGCGGCTGTGGCCACTGCCTCGGGCATTATCATCTTGTTTTTCATCATCTGGATTATTCTCACCTCAAAAATCATCGGCTCGATTCGCAAGAGCAAATTGAGTGGTTTGGATAGGGTTTTGGGGCTGTTTTTCGGCATATTCAGAGCCTTTTTGCTGGTGGTTTTGGTCTATATTTTGATCAACTGGATGGTTCCCAAAGAAAACCAAGCCAAAGTGATGCAAGAGTCAAAATACTTCAACATTGCCGGCTCTTTTGCCAAACCGATTGAAGATTTGATTCCGGAATCCACTCTGGCCAAAATCAGAGACAAAACCAGAGCCGTGAGTGGAACGGATGAAGAGAGCGATGAAAAGGTTGAATATGATGAAAAGAGCAAAACCGATATAGATGTTTTGTTTGAGATGTTGGCTCAGCCGAAAGTTGCCAAGAAAAAAGAGCCGATAAAGGTCATAGACAACAGCAAAGCCAATCAAAAGATTGAGGCCGAAAAGAAAAAGAAAGAAGAGGCCGCCAAAGCCAAAAGCTATAATGACAGCGAACGCGGCAATCTGGACAGGCTGATAGAAAACACGGTAGAATAAGAAAAAGCTCCCAAACGGGAGCTTTTTTTGTGTTTATTGCGCATCCAAGGAAAGGTCAATTTTCATGTCAAACGCGCGGGCAATTTGGTTGAGGTTGCACGAGGTACTTTCTTTACCCAAAAAAAGTGAGAGCATCGCGGGACGCGGGGCACCGCAGCTAAACTGAAGCGATCAAACGTGCTACGTTTGTTAGAGGAGTTTGCGTGAGTTGAGGGCGAGCTGAATCGTACCTTCGTCCATATAATCAAGCTCAGCCCCCATCGGGATTCCTTGCGCTAAGGTGGTTATTTTGACCGGAGAGTCCTTGAGTCGAGAAACCAGGTAGTGGGAAGTGATTTGCCCATCCACCGTTGCCGGCAAGGCTAAAATCACCTCTGTAATGCCCTCGGAGTTGATTCGCTCAATCAAAGATTCAATATTCAGGTCTTCCGGCGCCACACCGTCGAGAGCCGACAAAACCCCGCCCAAAACATGATATTTGCCTTTGAAGAAAGAAACGCGCTCCATTGCCCAAAGGTCTGCCACGTCTTGCACCACACAAAGCAGATGCGCATCGCGAAGGGCAGAAGAGCAAATTGAGCAAGGCGATGTGGTATCATAATTGCCGCAAATTTCGCAGGTTTTGATGTTGTCCGCCACTTGTGTCATGGCCTCAATCAAAGGCAAAAGCAAGGATTCGCGCTTCTTGATGAGTTGCAAAACAATACGGCGCGCCGAACGTGTACCCAAAGACGGCAGTTTGGACACCAGTTTTATGAGTTTTTCAATATCCTGACCGGCCATGGTTGTGCCTTAAAACGGAAGTTTCAAACCCGGAATATTCAAACCGCCGGTAACCGAAGAAATGGTTTTGTTCAAATTTTCATCAACTTTATTTTTGGCATCGTTATAAGCGGCCATAATCAAATCTTCCAAAATATCCACTTCATCGGCATTGATAAGGGACTTATCCAGAGAGATTTTTTTCATTTCAAACTTGCCGTTAAGGGTGACGTTGACCATACCGCCGCCGCTGGTGCCGTTAACTTCTTCCTGAGCGGCTTTTTCTTGGGCTTCTTCCATTTTCTTTTGCATCATTTGTGCTTGTTTCATAATACCTTGAATATTCATCATGATTAAAGTTCCTCATCAAAATAGGTTTCGGATTCGTCAGAAAGCTGAGCGCCTTCTTCTTCATCAAGTTGTTTAATACGGGTCAAAAGGTCGATTTTAGAGCCTTTGAACTCAGCTAAAATAGCTTTTACTAAAGGATATTCCGCCACGCTTTTTTTGTTTTCTTCTTCTTTGGCATGCTCTTTGGCGGCCATGGTTTGCCCCATTTGTCCGCGCAGTGTTTCAATTTTCCAAGCCTTGCCGGTGGCATTTTCCAGTTCTTTGTGCAGGTTCAAGATAAAGTCATTGGTGATTTTTTCCGAGATGGTCATTTTGATAAAACCATCACCAAATTCTTGAATGGCAATATCGTTTTTAATCGCATAGGTCAGCAAAACTTTTTTGTGTTGCTCAAAATAAGCGGCCATTTCTTCGGGAGATTTGAAAGAGACTTTTTCTTGTGCCTCGTGTTTCTCGTTTTCATTTTTGGCCAGAGCCGCAGCATGAGAAGCCATCAGGACCGAAGGGGCAGATTCAGTTTTTTTTTCAGCCGAGAAGTTTAAGCTAGAGTTTTTTTTTACGTCGTTCAATATCTCAAACGGCGTCGGCAAAGAGGCCGAATAAGCCACGCGAATAAGAATCATCTCCAAAGCATCAATTTGCACCGGCGCAATCGCCAATTCGGAAATGCCTTTGAGCAACATTTGCCAAATTTTGGAAAGAATGGCAATCGAAACGGAACCGGAGATTTTGCGGCAAAGTTCTTTTTCTGTTTCGGCCAAATTATCATCATCCACGGAAGAAGGCACAATTTTGGCCTTGGCCACCATATGGGTGATGTTAACCAAATCTTGCAACAAGGTGGTGGGGTTGGCCCCGTTTTTATATTGCTCTTTGAGGTTTTGCAAAACCTCGTCTACTTTGCCGGCCACAAGCGATTCAAAAAGCTCAAAAGTTTGGTTGCGGTCTGCCAAACCAATCATATTTTTCACGGTTTCGGTTTTAATTACCCCGTCGCTCAAAGAAATGGCTTGGTCGAGCAGGGACAAACCGTCGCGGCAAGAACCGTCGGCAGCTTTGGCAATAATTTGCAAAGCCTCATCTTCAGCTTGCAGGCCTTCTTTGCCGATAATGTTTTTGAAATGGTTGAAAAGCGTGTCCACGGTCAAGCGTTGCAAATCAAAGCGCTGGCAACGCGAAAGCACCGTCACCGGCACTTTTCTGATTTCAGTGGTAGCAAAAATAAACTTCACGTGAGAAGGGGGCTCTTCCAAAGTTTTGAGCAAAGCGTTGAATGCGCTTTTGGAGAGCATGTGAACTTCGTCGATGATATAAACTTTATAGCGCGCATTGGTCGGCTTGTAGCGTACGCCGTCCAAAATCTCGCGGATATCATCCACACCGGTGCGCGATGCGGCATCGAGCTCCAAAACATCAATATGTCTTCCTTCGGCAATGGCCTTGCAGTTTTCGCAAACGCCGCAGGGATGAATGGTCGGCGCGTCATGCGCATCGGGACCGATACAGTTGAGCGCCTTGGCAATAATGCGGGCCGTGGTAGTTTTACCCACACCGCGGATTCCGGTGAGAATATAGGCATGATGAAGACGATTATGTTTAATGGCATTGGTCAGAGTTTGCACCAAAGCATCTTGCCCGAGCAAATCTTCAAAAGTTTGCGGGCGATACTTTCTGGCAAGCACCACATATTGATTATCAGAATTTTCTTCAGCCATGTTCAATTATCGTTTCATTCAAAAAAAACTGGTGGAGGACATATAGCCTTGATTAAAATCGTTACGGCTGCTTCCTTCCGGACCTGACCGGGTTGGCGACAAATCAACCCAACGTCCTCCTTTGGCTAATATTGCCGAAAACGGAAGAGATTTCAAGCAATATTTATCTTTTCAGACAAGAATTTTTAGTTTCCGACCATAATGTTCATTTTTTGCAAACTGCGACGGATGCTGTCGCGTTCTTCGGCCTCGTACAAATCTTCCTGATTTTCCAAATTGAGCTTGTGTCCATAGATGAGGGATTCGGCCAAAGTTTTGTCCTTGCCGAAAATGAGCGGCGCGCGATAGGTTTCAATCACATCCGTTTCTTGCGTATAAACATCAATATCGGCGGCATCAAAGCGGGACGGGGCTTCATCAATCACCACATCTTGGGTTTTTTGCACTTCCACAATATCCATGCTGTGTTGGTTGCGGCCGTTTTCAAACAAGCGGAACATGCCGTTGATACCGACATAACCGTCAGGGTTGGTAATCATTTGAGTATAGTTATTGCCGCCTTGTCTAGCAATGGCGTTAGAGAGAGCCACGGCATCATAGCCCAAGGCATAGAGCGCTTGCGGACGCTCCCCGAAAACATAGGCATATTTGTTCACAAAATAGTTGCTGTGGCTGCGAGATATGGCCGGATACCAGCTGCCGATAAGGGTGGATTCGTTGTTGAGTTTGGAGTTTTCCCAAAGCGAGGTTCCCAAAAACTTAACATCCGGGGCAAAAACGTCATAATAGCCGAACATCGCCACTGCAGATTTGAGCTTGGCGCCTTTTTCGGGGATGAGCACCATATCAAAGTCAATCTCGCCCAAAGTATCATGGGTGGAGACACGGCGTAAGGCTTTTGCAGATTCGGCATCACCGGCGCCGGCTTTGGCTTTGAGTGAGGCTTTGAGTTTTTCCATACGGGCATGACGGGTGTTATAATCGGTCATCTCGCGCAAAATGTTGGAAAAATCGGAGGTATTTGGCGGATAGAAAGCAATTCGGGTGACCACAATGCTGTTTTTTTGCGCGGCTTTAACGGCGGCTTTGGCCACGGCAATACCGGTGGCATTATCCGGCACCAAGAGAGCCAAGCGTGAGCGCCCTTGTTTAACCGCATAAGATATAATGCGGTTGACTTGCTCATCTACGAGCAAACCCAAAGTATAAACACTGGGTTGCAACACATCTTCGGTGGTGGAAAAAGCAATCACGGGAATATTGCGGCGAGTAGTTTCATCGGAAATGGCGCGGACCGAAGAGCTTTTGAGTGGACCGATAATCATTTGCACATTTTGGTTGATGGCATTTTGCACCGCCGTGCGCGCGCCTTCGGCCGAGCTTTTGGTATCATAATATTGCAAGATGAGGTTTGGATTCTTCACATCTTCCAAAGCCAGCATGGTAGCATTTTTCAAGCCATTGCCGTAACGCGCGGCATCACCGCTCAAAGGCAGCAAAACGCCCACTCTGAAACTGGAATCTTCAGAAAGGGTGATTTCCGAAAAATCGGTAGAAGAAGCATCAGCCCCGCCCAAATGGTCAACTTTGGAAGAAGTTGAGCAACTGGCAAGAACCAAACCGAGAAATAACGCAGAAATTTGTTTTAACACTTGCTTTTTATCCCAAAATATATTGTTCTGTAAATAAACGATAATACATTATAAAAACTAGTTTAAAAAAAAACTAATGTAAAGAGAGAGTTTATGAAAAACGGTTTATACATTGTGGCCACGCCGATTGGCAATTTGCAAGATATGTCGCAAAGAGCCATAGAAGTTTTGCAAGAGGCGGATACAATTGCTTGTGAAGACACGCGTGTGACCAAAAAACTTTTTTCTTTGCTGGGCATAAGTCTGCACAAAAACTTCATAACCCTGCATGACCATAATGAAGACGAGCAAGCTCAAAAGATTATAGATTGCGTTTTGTCCGGCCAAAGCGTGGCACAAGTCAGCGATGCCGGCTCTCCGCTCATTTCTGACCCCGGATATAAGTTGATAAAACAGTGCAAACAAGCCGGCATTTACATTACCGCCATACCGGGCTGTTGCGCTTTTGTAACGGCTTTGCAGCTTTCCGGCTTGCCGACCAACCGCTTTATGTTTGTTGGTTTCATTCCCAACAAAGACAAAGCCCGAGCCGATTTGTTCAAAAAATATAAAAATTTGGATGCCACGCTGATTTTTTATGAAACGGCGCCGCGCTTGCTCAAAACCCTGACCGTGGCCAAAGATGTTTTCGGCAATCGGGAAATGTCGGTCGCGCGCGAACTCACCAAAGTTTATGAAGAATGCCAAACCGCACCGGCAGAGGATTTGATAGCATATTATACCGAGAACCCACCCAAAGGAGAAATGGTTTTCATGGTTTCTCCGGCGACTGAAGAAGAAAAAGAAGAAATTGATGTTGAGGAACTGTTAAAAGAAAAGCTCCAAACCATCAGTCTGAAAACCGCCGTCAAAGAAATTGTCGAAGCCTATGGTTTGAACAAAAATGATGTTTATGAACAAGCCTTGAGGATAAAAAATGCCAAATAACTACCATAACGGCAAACTGGCCGAATATATTGCTTTATTTTATTTGCTTTTTCATGGCTACTTTCCGGTTGCCAAAAACTATGTCACCGGCAAAGGCACCCACGCCGGCGAGGTAGATTTGATTGTCCGTAAGGGCAAAACCCTCATTTTTGTAGAGGTCAAAGAGCGCCGCAGTTTTGAAAAAGCCGCTTATGCCATTTCCGAACAGCAAAAACAACGCATCATCCGCGGCGCGGAAGTTTTTTTGGCCAAACACAAAAAATATGATGCTTATGACATTCGCTTTGATGCCATTTTGGTAGAATATCCGTTCAAAATCAAACACTTGCCAAATGCTTGGGTCGTTTCTAGGCTATTTTGAGCTGTTGCAGGCGTTCTAACAAATCTTGCTTGGAGAGTGTGAACCCGCTTTCAATCCACATATCTTCCAAATTATGCAAAATCTGGCCGATGTGGAGATTATCCTGAATGCCGGCATTGATAAGATCTTGCCCGCGCAGCGGAAAAATCGGTTTTTCAAAAGCCAAAATATATTGCAAAATCTGCTCAAAATCGGGCAAAATTTGTTTTTGCAAGGCTTGCGCAATCATCAGTTTGTTGCGGGCAAAGTCTTTGCCATAGGTGTAGATAATGCGGTTCAAAGAACGTTCGTCGGCAAAATCGCGCAGAGGCACCGTAACGCGAGCCAAATCAACAAAATCTTGTTTTTGTTTTTTGCTGAACTTCATACGCACGGCAATGTTGTTAGCAAAAGCCTCGTCGGGGTTGAATAAGATGAACAAACGCGCCAGCGGATTCTTTGGTAAATTTCCCTGATTGATTTGCTTGTCCAAAAATTCCAAACAATCAATATTTTCTTGGTGCGGCACCGGCAGAATATAGCTCAAAATCTCATTATCTGCCATAATTTTGATGGTTTCGGCCGCACGCGGTGTGACCAAAATTTTGAAGAGCTCATCGCGGATTCGCTCCATCGAAAGCTCTTGCAAACCCTCGGAGTTTTCTTTGCAAGCCTCTAGGGCTTTTTTATCAATCGGGGTTTTGGCAAAAATGGAATAAAAACGGAAAAAACGCAAGATTCGAAGATAATCTTCTTTAATGCGCTGGGAAGGATTGCCGATAAAACGAACCACGCCTTTTTCCAGGTCATCAATGCCGTTATAATAGTCAAAAACATTGCCTCTTTCATCGGCATAAACCGCATTGATGGTCAAGTCACGGCGGCCGGCATCGGTTTCCCAATCAGTGGTGAACTCCACTTCGGCATGGCGTCCGTCGGTTTTAATATCTTTGCGCAAGGAAGTCACTTCCAAGACCTTATCATCAATCATCACGCCGACCGTGCCGTATTTGATGCCCAAGGGAATGGTTTTGATACCGTTGTCTTCACAGGCTTCCACCAGCTCATCGGGGTTCAAATCAGTGGCTAAATCGAGGTCAAAACCTTCCAAACCGGCCAAAGTGTCACGGACGGCACCACCGACAAAGCGCAAAGCCCCGCCGTGTTCTTCCACGATATTGAAAAGTTTGAACACATTTTTGCTTTTAATCAGTTTATGAATATCAATATAGTTGTCGCGCATCATGATTTGTTAATCCGTAAAATTTTTCTAGAAATTAACAGTTTTTAGATATATTTCAAATATTATTATCAAATAATAAAATAAATTTTAACAAAGCGAGAATGTAAATGAAAAAAATCTTATCCGTTCTTTGTGTAAGTGCCTTTTTTGCAAGCAGTGTTCAAGCGGCACAAACCATAAAGCCAAAACAAATCGGCGAATATGATGATTGGGTGGCCTACTATTATCAAGATGCTTCGGGCTTAACCTGTTATATGGCTTCCACCCCCAAGAGAGATGAGGGCAAATATACCAAACGCGGCAATATTTATACCGTCATCACCCATCGTCCGGCTGACAAAAGCTATGATGTGGTCAACATCACGGCCGGCTATACCTATAAACCGGAGTCCAAAGTGGAAATCAAAATCGGTAACAAGACTTTTGATAAGTTGTTTGTCAGCGGAGATAAGGCTTGGGCCACCAGCGATAAAACCGATAAAGAGATTGTTGAGGCCATGAAAAGAGGCTCAAGAATGATTGTTCACGGTGTTTCAAGCAAAGGTACCGCCACCAAAGATACTTATTCTTTGGCCGGTTTTTCACAAGCCTATAAAGCCATCAGTGCCAAATGCAAAAAGAGATAATCATGACGGATAAAATTGAGTTAATCGGCTTAAGCAAAGAAGAGTTGGCAGAGGCTATTGCCGAGATTGGTGAAAAACCTTTCCGCGTCAAGCAAGTTTGGCAGTGGTTGTATCACCATGGTGTGACCGATTTTGAAAAAATGAGCAATTTGAGCAAAGATTTGCGCGCTAAGCTGGCCGAGAAATTTACCATCACCCGCCCCAAAATCGTGGCTGAGCAAATCTCTGCCGACAAAACCCACAAATGGTTGCTGGAGTTTGCCGATGGGCAGCGCATTGAAACCGTTTACATTCCGGAAGAGGATAGGGGCACGGTCTGCATTTCCACCCAAGTCGGCTGTGCCGTCGGGTGCACTTTTTGCCATACCGGCTCGCAAAAAATCACCCGCAATCTGACCGCAGGTGAAATTGTTTCGCAGTTTTTGGTGGCCAGAGATGCTTATAACGAATGGCCGACCCCAACCGATGAGGTCAGACATTTATCCAATATTGTGGTCATGGGTATGGGAGAGCCGTTGCATAACAAAGAAAATACCTTTAAAGCGCTGAAAATTTTGTCAGACGGCGACGGCGTGGCCATTTCGCGCCGCAAAATCACTTTGTCGACATCAGGCATTGTGCCGCATATTGCCGAAGTGGCAAGCGAGCTTGGCTGCCGTTTGGCCGTGAGTTTGCACGCTTCTAATAATGAACTTCGCACCCGTATTATGCCGATTAACAAAAAATATCCGATAGAAGATATTTTAACCGCTTGCCAAGAGTTTCAAAGACGAGCCGGAAGTTGCAAATATATCACCTTTGAATATTTGTTGTTGAATGGCTTGAATGATTCGCTGGAAAACGCGCATGAACTGGTCGATTTGATGAAAAAATATAAAATTGATGCCAAGTTCAACTTGATTCCCTTCAACCCATGGCCGGGGTGCGATTATCAACCCTCTTCCAAAAACCGAGCCATGGCTTTTTCCAAAGAGCTGGGCAAGTTTGGCTATGCCGCGCCGATTCGCGTGGCAAGGGGGCAAGATATTTTGGCCGCCTGCGGACAGCTTAAATCTAAAAAAGAGCAAGAAAAGTAAAAATAAAAAATCCCTTTGATAAGAAAAGGGATTTTTTTAATGTCTTTCTCGACTTCCACGTTCCAATTCAAGAAAACGCATATTCTGCAACTGTCTTTGTTTTTCATAATCTTTGATGCGTTGCTGACGTTTGCGCTCTTCTTCCGGTGTTTCGCGGTGGTTGGCGTTGATTTCCTTCAATGCCGTGATTCTCTGAATAACCTCTTGCGCGCTCAAGCCATCTGCCAAAGTGCGGATTTGCCCGATGATGTTTTTTGGGGTCAAACTTTGTTGAATGAGCTCCATGTTTAAGAACTGCTCATTGGCAATAACGCGGTTGATTTCCACATCCAAATTTTCATCATAAAAATCTTCATCTTCATAAGGATTGTGGTTGGGCATATTTTTAACCGAGCCATGAATGATTTTGACAATATATTTTTTGAACTGTTTGGTTACCAGCTTCATAAAGTTTGGCTTGGTCACGGTAGGGTTTTTAGAAGCACGCATGAGAGAAAACAGCAAAAGATTTTTCAAATATCTTTTCTGTGTCTTTTTCATTGGGATATTGGTTTGAATGCCGTTTCTGACCATAGCCAAAATCTCGCGGCGTTCTTCTTCAAATTTGTTTACATCATCCATGTTTTTTCCTCAAAAGCAAAAAACACTATATCACAAAAAGTGGCTATCATCAATCGACTTTTGAAAAAAAATCTTGCAAAAAGAATCAAAAAGGATAAAATCCGACATACTAATTTATTATTAACCTTATTACTAACCCCAAAAATTTTTTTAAGTATGGAAAAGATTTTATCAAAAGCACTATTGTTGCAGAATGTACACAGTACGGATTCATTTGTTGCTGAATATTGTTTGAAAGAAGTTTTTGAAGAGCTTTTGAAAGGCAGACAAGGTCTTGTTTCAATGCAAGATCTCATTTTTTCTCCGCAAGGACTGACCGCAAAAGAATTTTTCAAAAAATTCGGAATATATTTTTTGGAAAAAGAAGCCAAAAACATGCAAGATTGGGACAATTTTTTCAACATTTTGGAAGATCGTCCCGAATATATGGAAAACTTTCGGCAAATGGTTTTAAAGATGTATTTACATCAAAATATATCTCGTGAAGCCAAGCGCCGTTGTTATCTGTGGCTGAATTATCGTTGCCAATACGGTGATCATAACAACTTTATTTTGAAGTTGCTGTCTCATCCCGAAGACGGCAAATTGTTGCTTTTGGCCAACAAATATTGTTGCCAAAGCATATATCCGAGCCAAGCAGTTTTGGAAGCGGTTTGCAGCCTTTCGATTCGTGTATCACGCAAGCTGGATGCCTATTCATTCTTTTTAAAGTTCAACGACAAAGAGTTTGACACCGTCATTCTGAAAAATTTGCTCAAAGAGATAACATCTCCGGCCGGCAACATCACCTGGGCGGAAAAGAAACAAATCTGGGCCATGATTGTCAAACTTTTGCCTCGAACGGATTTGGTTGAGTGTCAAATAGATATAAACTTGTTTTCAGACTTGTTCCAAAAAAATAGGATAGACAGTGCCACCTATTTAGATGTCTTGGATGCATATGCCAAACAAAAATCGGTTGCAAAAAACATCTCGGCAATGCTCAATGGATATGCACATGTTGTTGTTTTCAAACAACAAAAAGAATATCTATCCCGCGTCAACAGTGTTGTCTTTGCCTTAATGGATTCCAAGCCGGAATATTGCGAAGAAGCGCTGGCCTTGCTTTTGGACATTGCTTATCATTGGAAAGATGAAAACTGGTTCAAGTTTGAATATCTTTCAAACATCAAAGCCAATATTTACAGACATTTATTGTCGGTCAAAGAAGTAAATATTTCGGTTTTGAGCCGGAGCATCGCCATTGATGACAATTTGTTTTTGTCTTTGGTCAACAAAGTCAACAAAAAAGAAATCAAACCGCTGGTTGAAATGGTTGCCTTAAAATATCCGCAAATGTGGACATCGGTATGGAGCCGGCTGACATCTTTGCCAAACTTAAATTTGGATGAGCTTTTATCAACTCTGGCCGCATTGTACAAACAAAGCATCAATGAGCAAATAAGCCAAAACATTTTAGCTTCGTTGCAAATGGTACTTTACAATTTGCCGGCCAAAGAAAATGTTGCCTCTGAGCTCAAAACCAAATTTGCCTATTTGCAAGATGGCGGAAAATTACAAGCCATTTCCGATTCGTATTTGGCAAATTCGGAAAAATCGATAGTCAACCATATGGTTGGATAAAATCTGCAAAAAAAACAAAAAGCAAAGTTCATTTAAGAGCTTTGCTTTTTTTGTTGCTCAACAAAGGGCTTAAAATAAGCGCAAATTTTTTCATACACTTCGTGCTTAAACTCAATCACCTTATCGGGGGCTTGCATAATATCAATCCAGTCAAAAGCGATGAACTCAATTTCTTGCGGATTGGTTTCAAAATTGATGGCATCATCAGAGCCGGTGTATAAAAACAAAAACCAATATTGCTCCTGCCCCACATTTTGCCGCCCGAGTTTTTTAAATTTTTCAATCACGTTGGCCGAAAATTTATAGCGCAAGGGTTGAGGATATTCTGCCAAGAGCGTAACCTGCGTCAGGCCGGTTTCTTCTTTTAGTTCGCGCAAAGCCGCCGCAATGGGCGATTCGCCTTCTTCCACGCCGCCTTGCGGAAATTGCCACGATTTTTCTTTGTCGGCACTGTCCCTTCTTTGGCAAGAAAGCACTTTGCCCTGGCTGTTGCAAACCACAACGGCGGCATTTTTCCGATATAACTCAACCATTATTCCACCACCAAATTAGACACCGGCACCAGCGCAAACGGACGTTCGATGGTGGTGATGTTTTGTTCTTTCATTTGTTCATAAGAAAGTTGCGGCGAGAAAGATTCAACCCAGTTTTTCACTGCCGTAATCACAATCGGTTTAGGCGTGGCCACAATCAAGACCTGACCTTTGTCTTGAGCAATTTTTTCGGCCAAAGAGAGTTTGTTTTGCACATTTTCATTGGTAAAATTATCACTAATGACAATATCGGCTTTTTGGCGCGGCAGTTTTTCCACCGCAATTTTGCTGATTTCGTCTCCTTCGGTTGCATCAACCATCAACAAACCACGACGATTAAGTTCGTTCAAACCGTGATTAAGCAAATTTTTGGTCGTGTCATCAATCATGCCGTCAACCACAATCATTCCGCCGATGGGGGCATTAACCGACAAAGCGGTATAAAAGCGGCGCAAATTTTCATCTTGAGAAACGGTCAAGCCCATGGCCAAGGGGCCGTTATCGGCCTTGAGCACATTTTTGGAGGCAAGCAACAAGTCCATATAAGTTTCGTGCCCGAGTTTTCTGGCTTCGGCAATCAGCTCATTGGCTTTAATGGTATAAGGCGAAAAAGAAAAAGAAATTTCAGACGGCAAAACCTTATTCATAACCTCAAAAGTCTTAACATCGATTCCGGTATTTTTGAAAACCACCGAAACCTTATAAAAGTTTGGCGCCACTGAAATCTGATGCCCGTATTGCATCCAGGGTTTTTTGCCCTGAGCCGAAATTTTCGGCAAAACAAAATCTCCGTTTTTTTCGCTCAACTCGGGCAAAATTTCAATATCATCCAGCGTATAATGATTTTTGCTTTCTTTGAGCTTGAGGACAAGCGGTGCGGCATTGACAAAGTCTTCCAAAGTTTCCAGCTTTTTGGGCTGAGGCAAACTTTCGGCCGGTTTTGTTTTGGCAGAAGGCTGATCATCTTTTTCCGGCAAAGTCAAAATATATTTCGGCGACTTATTGTCTTTTTCAAACATAATGCGCTCGATTTTAGTTCTAAACTCGGGCTGGCTTTTTTGTTTGGCAAAGAAATAACCGGACATCGTCACAGCTGCAATGACAAACAAAATCACAAGAATCAGTTTAGATTTCTGACGATGCCCGCTCATCTTTTCCTCCGTTTATTTTTGAGATTCGGAACCTGATTTATAAATATTCAAAGCCTTCACCAAATCCACGGCGCGAGAAAGTTGATAATCTTTTTTCAAAGAATCATCTTGTTTGGTAGATTTTTTCTTGGTCACATCCTGAGCATCGTTTTTCAAAGCATTGCCAAATTCGGCCTCGCTGAAGTTCATGCCTTTGTCAATTTCTTCCACCTTAGCCGGTTTCACCTCAACATCGGGCACAATACCCGTGGCTTGGATAGAACGACCGGAAGGGGTATAATAGCGGGCGGTTGTCAAGCGCATGGCGCCGTATTTTCCAAGCGGAATAACGGTTTGCACCGAGCCTTTACCAAAGGTTTTTTCACCCAAAATAACGGCGCGTTTGTGGTCTTGCAAAGCACCGGCCACAATTTCGGAAGCGGAGGCCGAACCATCGTTGACCAACACCACCATCGGCAAACCTTTGGCAATATCACCTTCGGTTGCGGTATATTTCACGGTATCATCGGGGTTTTTAGAGCGAGTGGAAACAATTTCCCCTTGGTCGAGGAACAGGTCGGAAACATTAACGGCCTGGTCAAGCAAACCGCCGGGGTTGTTGCGCACATCCAAAACAATGCCGGCCGGCTCGCCTTTAAGCTCTTTTTTAATTTTGTTATAGTCTTTTTCAATCATCTTATCGGTATCTTCGGAAAAAGAGGTAATGCGGATATAAGCCACATCATCAGCCTTGATTTCCGATTTAACCGATTGGATTTTAATTTCTTCACGTTTCAATGTCACGTCAAAAGGTTTTTCATTACCGCGGCGGATGGTGAGTTTCACCTTGGTGCCGATTTTGCCGCGCATTTTATCAACGGCATCATTGAGGCTCATGCCGACCACTTGTTCCCCGTCAATATGGGTGATATAATCACCGGGTTTAAGACCGGCTTTGGAAGCCGGAGTATCATCAATCGGAGACACCACTTTAACCACGCTGTTTTCCATGGTCACTTCGATTCCCAAACCGCCGAATTTGCCTTTGGTTTGTTCGTTCATATACTTAAAACTTTGTTCGTCCAAATAGCTGGAATGCGGGTCAAGAGAAACGAGCATACCGTTTAAGGCAGATTCGATAAGCTGTTTATCGGTCACATCTTCCACATAAGAGGTTTTGGTTCTTTCCAACACCTCACCGAAAAGGTTGAGCATTTCATAAGTATCGGCAGGGTTCTCTTTTTCTTGCTTATCATCAGCGGCATAAGCCGGCGCAAAGAACACGGCGGCAGAAATGAGAGAAGCGGTAAAAATTGACCATTTATTTTTCATTTTCAATTCCAGTTATGAGTTATTATACCAAAGCATCGGGTCAATCGGCTGATTATTCCGACGCAATTCCACATAAAGTTTGGCGCTTCGGCTATCAGGCATTTGACCGATAGGTTCTCCGGCCAGGAGCATTTGTCCGAGTTCGCAGTCAATATCTTGCAGACCGGCCAGCAAGGTCAGATATCCTTCGCCATGTTCAATAATAATCATATTTCCGTATCCGCGGAAAGGACCGGCAAATATGACCGAACCGTCAAAAGGCGAAATCACCTGAGCCATATTGCGTGTTTTAATAATAATACCCTTATTAACCACGCCTTTGCTTTTTTCCTCGCCAAAAGTGGCCACAATCGAGCCTCTGGCCGGCAGCGGCAATTTTCCTTTAGCTTTGACAAAAGCCTTTCCTACATCTTTTATAATATCGGAAGAATATTTAATCAAGTCAGCACTTTGGGCTTGTTCACGTTTTTTCTGTTCGGCCAATTTTTTTTCTTCCTCGGCGCGGAGCTGGGCCAAACGTCTGCGTTCTTCGGCCTCTTTTTTGGCTTTGAGTTGTCTTTCTTTTTCGAGCTTGTTTAAGAGGTCGCGCAAATCGTTGGCTTGGGAGGCCAGTTTTTCCACTTTCTTTTTGGCCTGAGCGGTCTGAATCTCAATTTTGTTTCTGAGTTTAGACTTTTTCTGCACCAAGACTTTCATGTTTTCGTGTTCAAGCTCAAGCTGGTGTTTTTGGGAGGTGATTTTGGCCACTTGTTTTTCAATTTGGCTTTTTTTAAGGGTAATTTCGGCCAGCTTTTGACGAATGCTGGCGGCATTATCTTCCAGATAAGGTACGGATTCTCTAAGCAAAATGGCGCTGCGTATGGTTTCAACCGGCGTCAAGGGTTGCACAAAAAGAGCCTCGGTCGGCTTCAAGGCCAAGTTTTGCAAAGCCGAAAGGGTTTTGATAAGGTGCTGGTCTTGGGATAAAAAACCTTCTTCGGCTTCTTTCAGCTCTTGTTGCAAATCTTTGAGCTGTTTTTCCATTGAAGAAATTTTATCTTCGTTATTTTGAATTTTTTTTGCGGTTTGAATCATTTCTGAGCTGACTTCGGAGAGTTCTTTATTGATTTGTGAAGCCTGCTCTTGAAGTTTTTGATGTTCTTTGTTCTGGAGCTCAACTTGTTTTTCCATGCGCTCCAGCTCTTGTTTGGAAACTTTGGCGGCCATAACATCACTGTTTGTGTTTGCAAGGGCAAACAACAAAGCAAATGCAAAAGTAATGACCGCCTTTGTTTTCAAGATTTTTCCTTTGCTTATTTTTCAATCAAAGACTGACCGTTCATTTCAGCCGGTTTTTCAATATGAAGAAGTTCAAGCAAAGTCGGTGCGATATCGGCGAGTTTGCCGTCATGCAAGCCCTTAATCGGGGTTTGGCAGTTGACCAAAACGCCTTGAACCTTGCCGACGGTGTGAGCGGTGTAAGGGGCACCGGTTTTTTCATCAACCATTTTTTCCACGTTGCCATGGTCTGCGGTCACAAAGAGCACACCGCCCACTTTCTTGATGGCGGCAACCACTTTGCCCAAGCAGTCATCAACGGCGGCAACAGCCTTGAGAGCCGCTTCCATAATGCCGGTATGACCGACCATATCACCATTGGCAAAGTTGCAGATAATGGCATCAAAGCGTTGGTTTTCAATCGCATCAACCAATTTTTCGGTCACTTCATAAACGCTCATCTCCGGTTTGAGGTCATAAGTGGCCACTTTGGGCGAAGGAACAAGGATTCGCTCTTCGCCTTTGAACTCGCGCTCTTCACCACCGTTAAAGAAGAAGGTAACGTGAGCATATTTTTCGGTCTCGGCAATGCGGAGCTGAGTCAAGCCATGGTCGGCCACCACTTCGCCGAAAATATTTTTCAGAGCCTCGGGACCAAACATGGTTTTCATAAAGCGCTGGTGGTCAACCGAATATTCGGTCAAACCGACGTTGATGGAGGTTTTAATTTCTTTCTTGCGGGCAAAACCGTTGAAATCTTTATCAGCCAAAGCATAGAGAATTTCACGTGCGCGGTCGGCTCTAAAGTTCATCATCAAAACGGCATCGCCGTCTTCCATGCCTTTATAATCGCCGATAACGCAAGGAACAACAAATTCATCATTCACGCCGGCGGCATAAGAAGCCTTAATGGCTTCATCGGAAGAAGCATATTTTTTGCCTTCGGCCAAAGCAATATTGTTGTAAGCAAGCTCGATTCTATCCCAGCGTTTATCTCTGTCCATAGCATAGAAACGACCTTCAATTGTGGCCAGTTTAACATGCTTCATGTCGGCGATGGATTTTTCAAATTCGGCCAAAAAATCAACGGCAGATTGCGGCGGAGTGTCACGACCGTCCAAAAAAGCATGAACATAGGTTTTGATTCCGTTTTCGTTCAAAACCTGGCAAGCGGCCACAATATGGTCTTGAGAGGAGTGAACGCCGCCGGGGCTCATCAAGCCCATCACATGGCAGGCTTTGCCATTGGCTTTGAGGGTGTTGATAAGTTCCAGCAAAACCGGATTCTTGGCAAAAGAGCCGTCTTTAATGGCTTGGTCAATACGCGGCAAGTCTTGCATCACCACGCGGCCGGCACCCAAGTTCATATGGCCGACTTCAGAGTTTCCCATTTGACCTTCGGGCAGGCCGACGGCCAAGCCGGAAGTTTCCACAAAGCAATGCGGATAAGTTTTCAACAAATTGTGCCAGTTTGGGGTGTTTCCTTCTTCAATGGCATTGTCTTTGGTAATTTTTTCACGATAACCCCATCCGTCGAGGACGAGTAACATAACAGGTTTTTGTGTCATGGTTTTTCCTTAAATCTATTTTAAATCAATCTTCTGCGTATTATATATAAATATTTTGAACAAAAAAGCACTATCTTTTTTACAATTTATAAAAGTTTTTTAAGATGGAAATTTTGACGGGGCTACTTTGCAAAGAGTTCAGTGTTTCGGCCTGTTCTTTGTCTTGAAAAATGCCGATAAGAAAGAGCACGCCCAAGCACAAAAAGATAATAGCCAGTAAGGTAAGAATTTTTTTCATAACTTTGTCCTAATTGAGTTTTGAAGCCGTTGTCATAATTTTTTGCCAAATTTCGGCCGGCAGGTTGGAACCGGAAACATTTTTCATCGGTGAGTTGTCATCATTGCCGAGCCAAACCGCGGCAATGAGATTATCGGAAAAGCCCACAAACCAAGCGTCGCGGTTGTCTTGGCTGGTACCGGTTTTTCCGGCCGCAAATCCGCTGATTCGCGCCCGTTTGCCCGTGCCGCTTGAAATAACTTCTTGCAACATTTGGGTCAGTTGCGCCACATCGCGTTCATCCAAAATTTGGTTTTGGTCATCAATTTGACGTTGATAGAGTTGATATCCGTCTTTGCTGTAAATTTCCTTAATTGCATAAGGAATGACCGCATAACCGCCGTTGGCAATGGAAGTATATGCCGTTGCCATATCAATCACTTTCACCTCCGAGGTGCCGAGCGCCAAGGCCGGTGAATTTTCAATCTCGGTAGAGATACCCATGCGCTGGGCGTTTTTGATGATGTCACTGCGATTAAGCATTTCCGAAAGATGAATGGTGGCCAAGTTGTAAGAATGCGCCAAAGCCTGTGTAAGCGTCACTTCACCATGATATTTGCGGTCGGCATTTTCCGGCTTCCAGTTGCCGATGGAAAGCGGAGAGTCCATAATCTTGTCATCGGGAGAAAATCCTTCCTGCAAAGCGGTCAGATAAACAAAAGTTTTGAAAGATGACCCCGGTTGGCGCAAAGCCTGTGTGGCACGGTTGAATTGGCTTTTGGCATAATCCACGCCGCCGACCATGGCTTTAACCCCGCCGCTCTTGTCCATCACTACAATCGCTCCTTGATGCACATTGCGAGAAGAGGCATATTTTTTGATGGTGGTTTCCAAAATGTCCGATGCCGCTTGTTGCAAATCTTGGTCAAGCGTGGTCAACACATAAATATCATTGGTGCGTTCGCCGATATATGAGTTAACGTCATTATAAACCCAATCGGCAAAATGCATGGCATCTTTCACATTATATTTCTTTTCCGGTCCAAGGCGCATTTTCAGGGCATTATCAGCCTGAAGCTGGGTAATTTTGTCATTATCGACCATATTTTTGAGCACCACCTTGGCGCGCTCCACCGCGCGTTTTTCCGAGGCAATCGGGTTGTAGCGGGACGGAGCTTTAAGCATGCCGGCAATCACCGCCGCTTCTTTAAGGTTGAGGTCGCGGGAAGATTTTTGAAAATATTTCTGGCTGGCCGCCTCAATACCGTATGTTCCCGAACCCAAATAAACTCGGTTCAGATAAAGGGCCAAAATCTGGTCTTTGGTGAATTTTGATTCGAGCCAAAAGGCCAAGAGCAGTTCTTGGGTTTTGCGTTTGATATTTTTGTTTGGCGTCAAAAAGAGGTTTTTGGCCACCTGTTGCGTGATGGTGCTTCCGCCTTGAGCATAGCGCCCGAGAAACATATTGGTCAGCATGGCGCGGGTAAAGGAAATCACGTCAAAACCAAAGTGCGAATAAAAGCGCCGGTCTTCGGTAGAGAGAATGGCATCCACCACATAAGGCGGCAGCTCGTCTACCGTAATCACTTCGGAATAAACACTGCCGAAAGTGGTGACCTCATTGCCGTTTTCAGCGGCAATCGTGGTGGAAGGCTGGCGTGTGCGATTAACCGCCTCGTCAATATCCGGAAGCGTGATGATACAATAGCCGATATAAGCCAAAAAAGTTATCACCAAGACGGCAAAAATTTTTAAGAGAACATGCCGATTCTTAACCTTCTGTTTTGACTCTCTTTTTTTCTTTTTAGTTGTCTTTTTCTTAGCTTTTGCCACGATTCGCCCCTTTTTTATCCTTGCGCCGATTCGCAAAATATTTTAAAACATTGTTCATAGATAAGATAAAGTTTTAACATCAAAAGATTAAGGAACGTTTTATGACTGACATTTCTCTTAATATTAATGCAGATTTGTTGCAAAAACTGGCAAAAATCGCCGAGAAAAGCGGTCAAAGCATAAATGATGTTGCCTTATCCGCCCTTTCAGCATATGTTGAAGATTATGAAGATGTATATAAAACCGATTTATGCTCGGTAGACAATTTGGAACGCTCATTCTTTTTATCCATTGGTGAATAAGTTTTAAATCCTACTGGCACAAGCAGGAGGAAAAATGACAAAAACGGTCTGTTTGGTTGATGGCTCAGGCTATATTTTCAGAGCTTTTTACGGGATTCCCAATTTAACCGCACCGGATGGCACGCCGGTCAATGCCGTTTATGGTTTCACCAATATGTTTTTGCGTTTAACGCAGAATATCCCTTGTGATTATTCTTTGGTGCTGTTTGATGCCAAAAGAAAAAATTTTCGTAACGAGTTTTTTCCTGACTATAAAGGCACCCGAAAAGAGATTCCCGAAGAGCTGATTCCCCAATTTCCGATAATAAGAGAAGCCGTCAAGGTTTTGAATTTGAACCAACTTGAGATGGAAGGCTATGAGGCCGATGACCTGATTGCCACCTATGCCGACCAAGCCTTGAACAAAGGCTATGAAGTGGTTGTTGTTTCGGCTGATAAAGACTTAATGCAGCTGATTCGCCCCGGCGTCCGTTTTTATGACCCAATGAAAGATAAGTTCTTCACGCCCGAAGACGTGAAAGAAAAATTCGGTGTTTATCCGGACAAGGTGGTTGATGTTCAGGCTTTGGCCGGAGATAGCATTGATAATGTCCCCGGCGTCCCCGGCATTGGTTTGAAAACCGCGGCACAGCTCGTAAACGAGTTTGGCTCTTTGCAAGAAGTGTTGGACCGCGCCGGAGAAATCAAGCAAAACAAAAGACGCGAAACCTTGTTGGCAAACAAAGAAAATGCGCTTGTTTCTTTACAACTCGTCACCTTGAAAAAAGATGTTCCGGTCGAAAAACAAATTGAGGCTTATGCCTGCCACAAACCTGTGTTTGATGAGATTGAAAAGTTTGTCGATTTATATGGCTTTGTGAGCTTAAAACCTCGTTTGCAACGCTGGGCAGAGGTCAGATGCAACAGTCTGCCCGATGAAGAAAATCAAGACCTGAACACCGTATTTAAAGAAGTGGAAAAGCACTATGAACTGGTGCAAGATGAGCAAGGCTTAAAGCGCTGGGCAGATTTGATAAAAAACAAAGGCGCTTTTGCTTTTGATACCGAAACCACCGGCGTTAATCCCACTTTTGATAAAATCGTCGGTTTTTCCATGGCGGTGGAAGAGGGGGTGGCTTGCTATGTGCCTTTGAAGCATAAATCTCAAAATCGTGATTTGTTTGCTTTGGAAAGCGATGAGGTTAAGCAACTTGATTTTGCCACCGTTGCCAAATATTTGAGCCCGATTATGACCGATAAGAGCATTTTGAAAATCGGCCATAACATCAAGTTTGATATGCACTTCTTTGCCCAAGTGATTGGTGAAGACAAAGAAATTTTCCCAATAGAAGATACGGCTGTGTTGTCCTATGATTTAGATAGCTCCGAGCACGGACATGGCATGGATGAACTGGCCGAAAAGTTTTTGTCTTATAAAACCATTCATTATGAAGATGTTTGCGGCATCGGCAAAGATAAAATCACTTTTGACGATGTGCCTTTGGACAAGGCTCTGGACTATGCCGCCGAAGATGCCGACATCACCTTGCGTTTGTACAATGTTTTGAAGCCAAGATTAATCAAAGAGAAAAAAATTGCCGTTTATGAAAACTATGACCGCCCCTTGATTGCCATTTTGCAAAAAATGGAAAAACAAGGCGTGATGGTTGATAAACAAAAACTCATGAACTTGAGCCAAGAGTTTGATAAAAAGCTGAAAGAATATGAGCAAGAAATTTATCAGCTTGCCGGAGAAGAGTTTAACATTGGCTCACCCAAACAAATTGGCGAAATTTTGTTTGGCAAACTCGGGGCTAAGGGTAAGAAAACCGCAACCGGCGCTTGGCAAACCGGAGCCGATGTTTTGGAAAATCTGGCTGCCGAGGGCAATTTGCTTGCCGCCAAAATTTTAGATTGGCGCGGCTTTAGCAAACTCAAATCCACTTATACCGATGCTTTGATTAACTTGCTGGATAAAGACAGCCGCCTGCATACCACCTTTAGCCAAACCGTGGTCAATACCGGCCGCTTGGCTTCGTCCAACCCCAATTTGCAAAATATTCCGATTAGGAGTGAAGAAGGCAAAAAAATCCGTGAATGCTTTATCGCCAAAGAGGGTTGCAAGATAATTGCTTCTGACTATTCGCAGGTTGAGCTCCGCTTGCTCGCTTCGGTTGCCGATGTTAAGGGCTTAAAACACGCTTTTGAGCAGGGTATAGATATTCACGCCGCCACCGCCGCAAAAGTTTTCGGTGTGCCTTATGATGAGGTGGATGCCAATATGCGCCGCCATGCCAAAGCCATCAATTTTGGCATTGTTTATGGCATTTCACAATATGGCTTGGCCAAACAAATTGATGTCAGCAATGAAGAAGCGAAGCGTTATATTGATGCATATTTTGCCCAAATGCCCGAGATTAAAAAATACATGGAACAAACCACCATGTTTGCCCATCAATACGGCTATGTGCTGACGCCTTTCGGGCGCAAATGCTCGATTATGGGGATTAATGATAAAAACAAACGCATTGTTGCCAATGCTGAAAGAGCCGCCATCAATGCGCCGATTCAAGGCGGTGCGGCCGATATCATCAAACGCGCGATGATTGCCGTGCAAAGAGAGCTGGAAGAGGGCGGATATAAAACCAAAATGCTCCTGCAAGTGCATGATGAGTTGGTTTTTGAAGCGCCGCTTGATGAGGTGGAAAAAGCCGCCACCATGATAAAAAAGACCATGGAGAGCGTGGTGGATTTAGCCGTGCCTTTTGTTGCCGAAGTCGGTATCGGTGATGACTGGACCCAAGCCCACTAAAAACAAACCCTAGCGTCCGCCTCTGTCCATGCTTTGACGCGGCAGTGTCGAATGAATGCTTTGTTGTTGAGATGAAGCTCTGTTTTTCATAACCAGCAACACCTCTCTGAGCTTTTCATCTTGAATGCTTTGCAAAAACTCAGCGTTGAGCTCGGGTGCGCCAATCATTTGCATGGCAGGTTTGGCGTGCATGCAAGCATACATCAAGCGCGCTTTGAAATCGGGCGATTTGATATCGCCAAACTCAATCACCGAGCCTTGTTTTTGAGCCAGCGCCACAATATCGTAAAAACGCTGCATATTGGGCATTCTGGGCTTGCCGTCTTTATCTTGGGAAGAAAGGCTGATGTTGTTGGCGCTCTTGGCCACAATCTTGTCAACAC
>CALXPK010000032.1 GCA_944390265.1 uncultured Alphaproteobacteria bacterium
TATCGGAAAAGCGTCCGTAAGGGCGCTTTTTTCCTGTAGCCAGAGAAAAAAGATGCTGAATTTGTCAAAAGTTGAATATATTTTGTTGGATTGGGACAACACTTTGGCCGAAAGCCGCACCTGTCTGATGGCCACGGTCAATAAAATTTTGCAAAAATATAACCTGCCGGATTGGGAGCATGAAAAAAGCAAGCGCGACCCCAACTTGTCTTTTCGGGACAATTTTCCCAATGTTTTTGGCCCTGAAAATGCCGCCAAAGCCTATGCCGAATATGCCGAACTATATAAGAAAAATGTCGGCCATATGCTAAGCACCTTCCCCAAGGTGAAAGAAACATTGTCTTTTTTGAAATCATTAGGCAAAAAACTTGTCATCTTGACCAACAAAGACCGCCATTTGCTGGATTTTGAACTACCGATGTTGTTTGACAAATCTTTGTTTGACCGCATCATCGCCGGACACGAAGCACCAAAGGACAAGCCGCATCCCGAGCAAGCCTGGTATGCCTTAAAAGGCTGGCTCAAGCCGGAAGAGTTTAGTCCGGAAAAAGTCTGGGTGATAGGCGATAGCAACATGGATAGTGATTGTGCTTTGGCCGCGCATGCACAAGCCATCCGCATCGGCAATGCCATATGGGGAGATGCCATGCCGCTTTCGCCGCAGATAGAGCATTTTCCTTCTTTTGAAGCGTTTTTAAAAACCTTACAAAATTTGGCACATTAGGAAAAATTTAAAATCTTTTGCGCTATAAAGAAGCCGAACAACCTCATTCAAGGATTCGCTCATGAGTAATGAAGATGATGAAATAGACGGCAAAAGCAAAATAAGCAGCATAATTTTAGGTCTGGTTTTGCTGGTTGCCTTGGGCTGGATAAATTATCTCTATTTTTCCAAGCATGTTTCCTCCAATCCGGAGCGAATTAATAATTTCATCGCCATCGACAACAACATCAACAAGTTTCGCATTCCGGTCAGTTCGGTGTTTTTTTATCCCTACGGGCAAGGCGGCCGCAAGATAATGTCATCGCAAACGGCGCCAAAAATTTTGGTTGCTCCGTCTCAAGGCTATTTATATTCTCCGGCCAATGTTGCCAAGGCTTATCAGCGCCTTCTGCCCTGGAAAGACAAAATCCGCAATGTCATTTTGGTGGCAGAACACCAAGACCCGCTTTTTGCCAAAATCTTGTTAAGCAAGGCCGCGTTTATTGAAAATCACGGCTCAAAGATGAGCTTAAATCCGTCATTAAGCGAGTTTTTGCAACAACAATTCGGCAAGGAAGCAACTTTTGAAAATCTGAGCCGTTTTCAAGCCATAACGGAGCAAATTCCGCAAATCCGCGATGTTTTCGGCAAAAGGGTCAAATTTGCGGCATTGGTATACGGTCGGCAAAATTCAGCCGAAGTTGAGCGTGTTTTGCTGAGCTTACTTCAAGACCGAGAAACTTTGCTGATTTTTTCGGCCGATATGTCCGGCTATTATACCGAACCGGAAAATATCAACGCATCGGAAAATGTTGCCGTCATAGTCAATTTGGCACAAAAAGCCCATTTATATCCCAAGCTGTTTGATTTGGTCAATTTTGAGGACATGACCGAGCAAAACTACCGTCTTTCGGAACTCAAGAATGAAAAACCGCTTTCCACACTGGAGCAAGAGCTTGAAAGTCTGAATTCTTTTG
Source organism: uncultured Alphaproteobacteria bacterium (assembly GCA_944390265.1). Lineage (GTDB taxonomy): Bacteria > Pseudomonadota > Alphaproteobacteria > RF32 > CAG-239 > CAJLXD01. The sequence continues at coordinate 1,681 of CALXPK010000032.1, forward strand.
CCCGTCTATATGGCTCCGATTTGTTGAAAATTGCCAAAGTGGCGTTGGATGAGGCGGTCATGTACCACAAACATTTCAAACCCTCGCGCGAAAATTATGCCGATGTTTTGTTCAACCGCGGGGCTGTCTTTGTCAATTTATATCAAGGAGAGGAGCTGAGGGGCAGTTCGGGGTCTTTATTGCCGAGTCAAGCCGTTGCCTTTGCCTCGGCACAAAATGCCTATGCGGCGGCGCTGGAAGATAAAAACTTTTCTCCTGTGAGCAAAGAAGAATTGCCAAACATCAAAATCAAGCTCAGCCTGTTGACCGGCTTTGAGCGCATCGGTTATCAAAATGAAGCAGATTTGTTAAAGAAGATTCAGGTCGGAAGTGATGGCTTGGTCATTCGCGACGGCAACCGGCAAGGCGTTTTCTTGCCCTCGGAATGGAAAAACTATCCCCAACCGCAAGAGTTTTTGAATAACTTAAAAATCAAAACCGGCATGAGTCCGGCCTATTGGTCAAACCGAATTAAAGTATATCGTTTTAAAGCAGTGGAGATAAGCAGACATGAAAATTGACGGATATGAACTGAATTTGAGTGAAGAAGAATTAGATGACATTTTTGCCAAAAAACTGCGTCCGATAGAGCTGATAACGCCCGAATTTGCAGGCTACAAAAATTTGCCCGAAAGTGAAAAAAAAGTCATCACCCATCTGGTCAAAGCAGCCGAAATCATGAATGATGTTTCTTTGGAGCAAGATCATCCGCTCAATTTGCGTTTGAAAAAAGCGCTTGAGCAGGCCGCCCCGACCAACAGCCATGCCGCCAAAGCCTTGCGCTTGTTCAATTGTTTTAACGGCGTTGCCGGTTTGAACGGCTTAGATCCCGAACCGATACAAATTTTCAAAGAAGTTAAGGTTCTCCCCGGTCGCAATTTCTATCCGACCGATTTGAGCGTGGAAGAGTTTCACCGCATCATCAAAAAAATGTTGCAAGAAGGGAAAAATGAGGAAGTTCGCCGCATTTTGAGCGCCCGTACAATGGTCAGAAGAAAAGGCGATGAGTTGGAAGGCATTGACTATACCAAATATTTTGCCAAAGCCTTTTCTGCCATCGCCAATGAGCTGGAAGTGGCGGCCCATTATACCGCTGATGAGCCTTTCAAAGATTATCTCGGTTGGCAGGCACAGGCTTTGCTTCAAAATAATGAAGATATGGATATGCTGGCCGATAAGCATTGGGCGGTTTTGCAAGATTCGCCGTTGGAATTTACCGTCAGCCGCGAAAATTATGATGATGAAATGACCCCCACCATCTGCGACAATCCCGAGTTAAAATCCATGCTCGACAATTTGGGCATCGAGGTCAATTCTAAAGATATGCTCGGCGTGCGTGTCGGTATCGTCAACAAAAAAGGCACCGACTTGTTGCTGACTTTTAAGGAGCAAATGAAAAATTTGGCCGGCTTAATGCCTTATGCCGATAAATATAAGCAAAGCATTGCCTCCGGCAATGATTTGAAGCAAACCATGGTCGATGTGGACTTAATTGCTTTGAAAGGGGATTATGCCCAATGCCGCGGCGCCATTACCACCGCCCAAAACCTGCCCAACGATGACAAACTCTCCATCAAAACCGGCGGCGGCAGAAGAAACGTCTATCACCGTCAGGTCAGAATGAGTCAAGATAAAGAACGCACCAAAAAACTCTTGAATGCGCTGGTGGCGGAAAACTTGCATCAATATTACAATCCCGAAGCCGAACATATTTTTGTCATCGGGCATGAAAACGGCCACTCTTTGGGTCCCGACAGCAGCTTTAAAAACTCTTTGGGGCTGTACAAACACACCATAGAAGAAAACAAAGCCGATGTCGTGTCCATTGCCATGATGCCGCAATATGTCAAGGCCGGTATTATTGATGAAAAGACCTTGAAAGAGGTTTACACCACGTGGATTGTGCGCATTTTCTTAAAAGCCAAACCGCAGTTGATTCAGCCGCACCGCATGGGCGATTTGATTCATTTCAACTATCTGTTGGAGCATGGCGCCATTCGCTTCAATGCGGACAACAAGTTGGAGATAGATTTTGCCAAATTGCCGGAGGTCATGAATAAAATTTTGGCCGAGACCATAGAGGTTCAGCTTTCAAAATCAGCGCAAAAAGCCAAAGAATTTATTGACAAATACAGCGAGTGGAAAGATATTCACGACTATATTGCCAAAACTCTGCAAGAGATAGGCATCAAACCATATATTGAAATCAGGACATATTTCTAATGTATTATAGTTTTTTTGAGATATTTTCCATCGGTATCGGACCCTCAAGCTCGCATACGGTTGGTCCGATGCGCGCGGCCAAAAGATACATCAAAAATTTGCGTTCAATCGGCAAATTTAATGATCTGGCCAAAATAGAAACCACCTTGTATGGTTCATTGGCCTTAACCGGCGTCGGCCACGGCACCGTCAAGGCCATTTGCTATGGGCTGATGGGTTTGGAAGCAGATGAAATCAACCCCGAACACGCCTATATGTTGGCCATTGAGCGCGATAAAACCTTGCTGGCCGATCATGAAAAAGTGATTCCCTTTGATGTTGACAAAGACATCATTTTCAAAAAAGACATTTTTTTGCCGGAACATTCCAACGGCATGACGTTCAAATCTTTTGACAAAGACGGAAATGTGTTGTTGGAAGAAACCTATTTTTCGGTCGGCGGCGGCACCATCGCCCGCAAAGACGAGATTTCCAAACGCATTGAGCGTGAGCCTTATAATGTGCCGTATAATTTTGACTCTTGCGCCGAGCTGATAGAGCTTTGCCAAAAAAACAATATGAGCATTGCCGAGCTGATAATGGCCAATGAGTGCGCACTGCGCCCCAAAGAAGAAGTGCTCAAAGGCATCATGAAAATATATAAGATAATGCAAAATTCCATCGATAGGGGCATGAAAGCCACGGGCATTTTGCCGGGCGGGTTGAATATTCCGCGTCGTGCACATAGCATGTATGAGCGTTTGGAAGAAAAATTCCGCAACAATGATTATGACCCGCTGATGATGATAGATTGGATAAATTTGTGGGGCTTTGCGGTAGCGGAAGAAAATGCCGGCGGCGGCCAAATCATCACCGCACCGACCATGGGTTCAGCCGGTGTCATGCCGGCGGTGTTGCGCTATTATGAGCGTTTTGCCGCCAACAAATCGCAGTTCAGCGTGGAAGAAGGCATTCAAAACTTCATGCTCACGGCATCAGCCATTTGCAGTTTGTATCGCAGCAACGCCTCCATCTCGGGCGCTGAGGTCGGTTGCCAAGGTGAGGTCGGTGTCGCTTGCTCAATGGCGGCGGCCGGCTTGGCGGCGGCGATGGGCGGCACCCCGAAACAAATTGAAAACGCGGCCGAAATTGCCATGGAACACAATTTAGGCTTAACCTGCGACCCTCTGGCCGGTTTGGTTCAAGCCCCCTGCATCGAGCGCAACGCCATGGGCGCCATCAAAGCGGTCAACTCGGCGCGTATTGCCATGAAAGGCAACGGCAACCACCTCATTTCGTTGGATAGTGTCATCAAAACCATGTTTGACACCGGCCGCGACATGAACAATAAATACAAAGAAACTTCGCTCGGCGGCTTGGCGGTCAACGTGGCCAACTGCTAAAACAAAACCTATTGAAAAAGCCCGAAAAAAACAACTTTTGGGCTTTTTTGTGGGCAAGCCCATGGTTTTGCTTGCTAAGAAACAAAAAATATAAGACTATGCAAATATCAATAACAAAAGCGAGGAACAAAAATGATAAAAAAACTTTTGAGCGGAGAGTTTGGCTTGGGCGAAACTTTCTGGAAGTTTGGAATTTTTGGCGTTTTGGTGGTTCACTTCTTTGTCCGCATATTTGAGTTTTTGTTGCAAAAGCAAATCGGCAATCTACGCATCGTAGATTTTTATTTGCACTATTTCAACCCGATAAATTTTAACGGTTGGGCCATTTTCTTTACATTATGTTACATTGGTTCGGTTGTCTTTTTCTTATATTATGCCGTTTGTGTGTGGTTGGGAACATTGAGGAGTTCGGCCAAATTTGAGCGCAGCAATATTTTGAAGTTTTTGTCACGTTTGTTGATAGCGGCTTTCTTGGCCTTAAACATTTGGTCAATTTTATAGAAAAGAGGACATAATGAAAAAAGCTCTGTGCCTAATTTTACTATTGGCAATCAGCGCCTGCACCGTCGGCGAGTTGAAGCCCGATAGAAAAAAACTCTATGAGATGGGCAATGATATTTGCCAAACCAAACCGGAACGTTGCATCAACGGCATGCCATGGTAAAAGAAAAAGCTCCGAGATTATCGGAGCTTTTTTTATAGACAGAAGCCTACTTTAATAAGGGCTGGAAACTTTTGAGTTATCCACGGCGCAAGAGCTGCAATCTTTATCATCGGCCAAAATGCCCTTGTTTAAGATAAATTCGGGGGCTTTGCCGTTAAAAGAGTTGAACTTTTTGGCAATCTCCACCGCTTCTTTGTCGCGTTGCGGAGCGCTTCCGGCAAGATTTTTGCCGCCTTTGCCATTGCCGGCATTGCCTTTTTTATCGGCAAACTTCTCAGCTCTGTTTTGTCTTCTGGAACGAGTTTCGGCCGGAGCATTATTTTCGGAAGCAACGCGCGGAGCCTCGGTTGTTTGGGACTGTTCCTGTGCCTGAGCGTTTTGCGCGGCTTCTTGCTCTTTGGCTTTGTCAACCTTAATTTCTTCCGGCGCTTTTAAGATTTTTTCCAAAATGGATTGAGTTTCTTTGGAACGGCGGTTGGTATAAACAATATTTTGTTTTTCAGCCGGCAAAATAGCCAATATTTTTTCCAAATTATCAAGTTGTTTGTTTTTCTTAATCAGGTTGATATCATCCACCACCAAAATATTGGTTTTGGAAAAATCAAATTTGCTGTTTTCCGCCAAATCAACAAGCAAATCCGGCGAGCCGATAACCACGTTGGCTTCATCGCTGATATCTTCATCGGCATCTTTAACCGTGGCTTCATTAATCTCATGATATTTATTAAAGACGGAGAGGCGGTCGGAAACCAAAACCGATTGTTCTGAATCCGGCGTCACAATCAAAATATTTTGGCCGTCTTTATTGCTGATGATATCCACCAGCGGAAAAACATAAGACATGGTTTTGCCGCAACCGCCGGGGGCAATGGTAAACACGTCCTTTCCTTGCAAAATGGAAGGAATAACGTCGCATTGCACGGTAGTCGGCTTTTTAATGCCATATTCCTCAATGGCTTGAACGGTTTTTTCACTTAATCCCAATTGAACAAAATTCATGATATTTCTTCTGATATAAAAAGTTAAATTATTATTGCGAAGTATTATGTATTTTGTTAATATAGTCAATAACCTATTTCACAAGGAGGGGCGAAATGTTGATGAAAAAAGACGATTCTTTATTGCTGATAATAGACGTGCAAGAGCATTTGGCGCCGGCACAAGAGAGCCCGAGAGACGTAATCAACGGATGCGCCGCTCTGCTGGACATTGCCAAAAAGCTCAACATTCCGTTTATCGTGGCCGAGCAAAATCATAATAGTTTCGGCCCCACCATGATAGATTTGCGCATAGTTTTGGGCGATGATGTCACCTATTATGAGAAAGACACTTTTTCTTGCTATAAGAATGAAGAAATAAGAGAAAAAATCAAACAATCGGGCAAAAAACAAATTGTCATTGCCGGCTTGGAAACGCATTTATGCGTGTTGCAAACGGCGCTGGATTTGCAAAAAGAAGGCTATGAAGTTTTTGTGGCGGCCGATGCCTGTTCATCGCGCAATGCCATGCAAAGTGCCTTGGGTGTTCAGCGTTTGTTGCACAACGGGGTAGATGTTGTGACGGTGGAAATGGCCATTTTTGAGTGGCTGGAAAATTCGCGCAGTCCCGAGTTTAAGGAAGTTTGGGCCAAACGCATTTAAGCAACAAAAAAGCCGGCAGAAGAAAAAGCCGGCTTTACTTTTGTGACGACAAACAAACTAGGCGCGACCGTAGCTGTCTTCAAAACGCACAATATCGTTTTCATCCAAATTTTCACCGGTCTGAATCTCAATAAACTCCATATTTTCCTTGGTGTTGTTTTGGATGCGGTGTTTGGTTTCGGCCGGAATATAAACGGCATCATTGGCTTTTTTAATGAGCTTTTCCTCACCGAGGGTGACCACGGCTTCTCCTTTAACAATAATCCAGTGTTCGGCGCGATAGTGGTGCAGTTGCAAAGAAAGAATATTCCCCGGAGTGACGCAGATTCTTTTAACGCAAAAACCGTCTCCGGCATCCAAAACCTCCCAAGTGCCCCAAGGTCTGGTATCTTTATCGCCGCGTTTGTAGTTATTTTTCATGTTTTTTATCCTTTAATTTAAAAAAATTAACTTGATGAAAGATAATATAAAGAATATAAAGAAAAGCACAACAGAAAAAAATTTTTAAGGTTGAAAAACAATGCACTCACCGGCCATAAACAAGGCAATGGAAATTTTACAATAAATTCGCTCCGTCAGCGAAGGTCAAGATGCCATTGATGTCAAATTAAACAAAATTGTCAAAATGATAGCCGAGCAAATGTCGGCTGATGCGGCAGCTTGTTACATTGCGGTCGGGGACAACCGCTTGGTGTTGTTTGCGGCATATCAAATGGCACCGGACGCGGTCAACAAGGTGATATTTCGTTTTGGCGAAGGCTTAACCGGAGAGGTGGCACAAAACAGCCGCACCATAAGTGTTGCCGATGCCTGGAAGCACCCCAAGTTTGTTCACAAGCCGGATTTGGGAGAAGACAACTACAAATCATACATCGGAGTTCCGTTGATTCGCTGGCACCGTTCCATCGGTGTTTTGGCGTTGCAAAGCAAAGACGTTCATGAATACAGCGCCATGGATGTTGAAATATTAGAAACCGTTGCCATGGTTTTAAGCGAGATAGTTTCTTCGGAAGAAATGACGGAATGGCGCAAAAATTTTGATAAAAACAGCAACATCGGCGAGAGAGACAAGCTCAAAGGCTTGAGTCTGAGCAAAGGCTATGGCTTGGGGGTTGCGGTGGTGCACCGTCGTCGGCAAGTTGTGACCAAGATTTTTGCCGAAGACAAAGAAAAAGAGCTGCACCGATTGGAAATTGCCTTTGGGCAAATGAATGCCGATTTGGATAAAAAGTTAGCCGAAGCCAAGCTCGGCATGGGCGAGCATGTTGACATTTTGGACGCCTACCGCATGTTTGCCAGCGACAAAGGATGGTACAAAAAGCTCAGCAACAACATTCAAAGCGGTTTGACGGCGGAAGCGGCGGTTGAGCGTGCCTATGAAGATATGTGGAACCGTCTGTCCGGCACCACCGATGTTTATCTGAAAGAGCGTCTGCATGACTTGCGCGATGTATCTGACCGTCTGGCCTCATATTTGAGCGGAGATTATGGCTCCGTCAAAGGGGTTGATGCCAAAGACATTATTGTGGTGGCTCAAACCATGGGTCCGGCCGATTTAATGGACTATGACTATAAAAAGATTCGCGGTTTGATAATTGAAGACGGCACGCCGACCATGCATGTGGCGATTGTGGCTAAAGCCTTAAACATTCCGGTCATAGCCAAAATCAAGGGCATTTTCAGCGAGGTCAAAACCGGAGAGCTGATAGCCATAGACGGCATGGAAGGCTATGTATATATGCATCCGTCGCTTCTCGTTCAAGAAAAAATGCGGGAAAAAATTGCCGAACGGGAGCGTCTGCAAGCCAAACTGGCCGAGCTCAAAGAACTTCCGGCCAGAACCAAAGACGGCATCAACATTCACCTGTATTTGAACGTAGGTTTGGCTTTTGATTTAGACTATATCGAGCGCACCAATTGTGACGGCGTGGGCTTATACCGCACCGAGATTCCGTTTATGTCTTCAGACATGATGCCCGATGTTGACCGCCAAATTTCCTATTACAAAGAGCTGATGGATAAATGCGGCGACAAAAAGGTCATCTTTCGCAGTTTGGATGTGGGCTCAGACAAATTGTTGCCCTATTGGGGGCACGTCGGCGAGGAAAATCCGGCCATTGGCTGGCGTTCGATTCGCATCACCTTGGACAGGCGTGCTATTTTAAGAAAACAAATCAGAGCCTTTTTGCGGGCGGCGGCCGGCAAAGAGCTGAATGTGATGTTTCCGATGATAACCAATTTATCCGAGTTTGAAGAAGCCAAAGAAACATTGATGTTGGAGCTGGAAAAAGAAAAACGCAAGAGCGAGCAGATTCCGTCCAAAGTCAACGTCGGTTTGATGATAGAAGTTCCCTCAGTGATATTCCAGCTGGATTCGATATTGCGTCAGGCCGATTTCATCTCCATCGGCACCAACGATCTGGCGCAGTTTATCTTTGCCTGCGACAGGGGTAATCCGCGCCTGACCGAAAGATATGATGTTTTGTCGGCTCCGTTTTTAAATGCCATGAACGAGATTATCACAAAAGCCAACAAGCACCATGTTTATTGTTCGGTGTGCGGTGAGATGGCATCCAACCCGATAGAAGCCATGGCCTTAATCGGTTTGGGGTATCGCAACTTATCCATGTCGGGCGCCTCGTTTGGCAAAGTCAAAAGTATGGTGCGGAGTATCCACGCCGAAGAAGTGGCGGATTATGTTCATAACCTGTTGAAATCTAACAAAAAAACACTCCGTCCACAATTAATTTCCTATGCCTATGACCATGGTATTGAAATCTATTAAAAAATGTGCAACAATCAAGCAAATTAAAAAAATATCAGGGGTAAAACAAAGTGACAAAAGAAACCAAAAAAGTTAAAGCAGAGGCCAAAGCCGAAACGTTGGAAACACAACCCGTTGTAGAAAACGTTGTTGAAGAGAAAGCAGAACCGAAAGCCGAAAAGAAAGAGGAAGGCAAAGTCGGCTTGTTGCTCAAAGAGATGCGCAACAAACAAGGCAAAACCTTTGCCGAAATTTCTCAAGACTTGTGCATTCGCAAAAGCTATCTGGAAGCCATTGAGAACAGCGATTATAATAATATTCCGGAATATCCGTACGGAGTGGGCTTTATCCGTTCTTATGCCGACTATTTGGGTTTGGACGGCAACAACATTGTCAAAATGTACAAAGAAGAAGCCGAAGCAGATTTCAGAAAAAAACATCCCTATTTTGTCATGGAGCCGCAAGTAGAGGCCACGGTTCCCAATCGCAAATATTTGCTGATAAGTTTGCTGGCCATCATTGTGGTTTATGGAGCATGGAGTGCCTATAATCAGTTTTCTGTTTCGCAAGAAGAAGTTCCGCAAGAAGCACCGGTTGTCACGGAAGAAAGCAATGTCAATTTTCCGCTCAAAGTAGAAGATTACAGCACCAGTGTTGAAACATCGGCCGAAGAAAATTCAAATGCCGAAGAAACAGCCGCCAAAGAAGATTTGCAGGTCATAGACGTCACCTCTTCCGAAAACAATGACCAAGTTGTCATGACGGATAAGAGCTTTGTAGAGCCGCAAGCTCAAAAAGAAGAAGCCAAGGCCGAACCGGAAAACAAAAAAGAAGAAGCACAAGACAAACCGGTAGCCGAAGTTGCCAAACCGGCCAAAAGCGGCTTGACCTTAAATGTTTTGAAAGAAACCTGGATTGAGGTTAAAAACGAAAAAACTTTGTACATCAGCAAAGTTTTGCAAGCCGGCGATAGCTACACTTTGCCCAAAGCCGATAATTTGAAATTGTCGGTTGGCAAAGCTGATGGTGTTGAAGTAACCTACAACGGCAAAAAGGTTTATGAAATTTCACCGAACAAAAAAATGAACATTTCGGTCGATGAAATCATTGCCGGAGCACAAGATTAGCACACAAACGCAACTAAGGAAAATAGCAGATTTTTCTGCTATTTTCCTTTTTGTTATATAAAGGATAAACAAAATGGAAAAAATAGTTCGTCGCAAAAGTCGCAAAATCATGGTCGGAAATGTAGCCGTCGGGGGAGATGCGCCGATTAGCGTGCAGTCCATGACCAACACGCTGACCTCAGATGCCAAAGCCACCATTGAGCAGATTCAAAGACAAGAGGCGGTGGGGTGCGATATCACGCGTTGTTCTTGTCCGGATGAAGATTCGGCCAGAGCCTTAAAAATCATCACCAAAGAGGTGAAGATTCCGGTGGTGGCGGACATTCATTTTGATTATCGTTTGGGCATTTTGGCGGCCGAAAACGGCGCCGCTTGCTTGCGCATTAATCCTGGCAACATCGGCGGTGCCGATAGGGTTAAGGCCGTGGTGCAAGCCGCCAAAGACTATGGTTGCTCGATTCGCATTGGCGTCAACGGTGGGTCGCTGGATAAAAAATTGTTGGAAAAATATGGCGAGCCTTGTGCCGATGCCTTGGTCGAAAGTGCTTTGGAGCAAGCCAAAATGTTGGAAGACAATGACTTTAGAGAGTTCAAAATCAGTGTTAAGTCCTCCAACACGCTGATGATGATTGAGGCCTATAAGAAGTTGGCCGCCGCTTGCGATTATCCGCTTCACTTGGGCGTGACCGAAGCCGGCGGGTTGAGAACCGGCACCATCAAATCGGCCATGGGCATTGGCGCATTGCTGATGGCTGGCATTGGCGATACGTTGCGCGTGTCTTTAACCGCCGATGTGGAAGAAGAAGTCAAAGCCGGTTATGAAATTTTGAAAGCCTTGGATTTGCGCCATCGCGGGATTCGCATTGTTTCTTGCCCCACTTGCGCCAGAAGAGGCTATGATGTTCAGAAGACTGTTGAGGCGCTGGAAGAAAGATTGGCTCACATCAGCCAACCTTTGAGCTTGGCGGTGATGGGCTGCGTGGTCAACGGCCCCGGAGAAGCCGGCCACACCGATTTTGGTGTTTGCGGCGGCAGAGGCGATGAAAATATGATTTTCATCGGCGGCAAACCCGACCATAAGGTTAAAAATGCCGATATTGTTGATGAGTTGGTCAGATTAGTTGAAGAAAAAGTAAAAGAAGAAAAAGTAAAAGAAGAAAAAGTCAAAAAAGTAGGATAAGGAAAGAAAGAATAAATGTCATTTGCAGAAAAATTAAGTAACGTTGTCAATCGCCATGATGAAATTCAGGCTTTGCTCTCTGAACCCAATTTGAGTTCGGAAGATTTGGTGCGCATGAACAAAGAGCTGGCGGCTTTAACCCCGGTTGTGGATGCGGTTAATGAAATGAATCATGCCGAAAAGAATATGAATGATGCCAAAGCCATGATGGAAGATGATACTCTGGACAAAGAGATGCGCGAGATGGCCGAGGCGGAATATTATGAGCTCAAAGAAAAATTGCCCGAGCTGGAAAAGAAGGTCAAAATTTTGCTCCTGCCCAAAGATGAAGAAGATGAAAAGAACGCCATTTTGGAAGTCAGAGCCGGCACCGGCGGTGATGAAGCGGCCTTGTTTGCGGCGGTTTTGTTTGAGATGTATCAGCGTTATTCGCAAAAAATGGGCTGGAAGTTTGAGGTCAATGATGTGACCGAAAACGAGCTTGGCGGCTATAAGGAAGCCACGGCCAAGATTACCGGCAAAGATGTTTTTGCAAGACTAAAGTTTGAATCCGGCGCTCACCGTGTGCAGCGTGTGCCGATAACCGAATCTCAAGGCCGAGTTCACACTTCGGCGGCCACGGTTGCCGTCTTGCCTGAGATTGAAGAAGTGGATATGTATATCAACCCGGCAGATTTGAATATTGATGTTTATAGGGCATCGGGAGCCGGCGGCCAACATGTTAACCGAACCGAGTCTGCCGTGCGTATCACCCATATTCCCACGGGTGT
>CALXPK010000033.1 GCA_944390265.1 uncultured Alphaproteobacteria bacterium
AACATGTGGTTGATGCTCCGAGACCGCATTTGCCTCCTCATCATGAATGGAAGAAAGGCCCAAAATTTGACAAAGAATTCAGAAAAGAAATGTCTGAGAAATTTGCGGAAAAATTGGGCTTGTCCGATGAACAAAAAGAAGAGGCTGAAAAACTGCGTGAAGCAAACCGCGCTAAAATGGAGCCTTTGATGAAGCAAGCTGATGAACTCCGCCAAAAGATGGATGAAATCCGCAAACAAAATATGGAAGATTTTGAAAAAATCTTGACACCGGAGCAAAAACAAAAGCTCGATGATATGAAGGCTAAACGTGAAGCCAAAATGCAGAAAAAAATGGAAAAACGTGCCGAAAAAATGAAAAAAGAATGGAAAAAAGATAAAAAAGACAAGAAAGACAAAGATTAATCTTTTTTACTCATCAATGCACTTACAGCCCCGTATCAATTTGCGGGGCTTTTTTTATTGAAAATATGTTTTATCGTGCTAAATTTATTAAAAATATAAGGAGAAATATGATGCATCTGATTATTTTTGCTTTGGCTCTATATGCCGTGATTGCCGAGTGGCGGAATTATAATTTGCGCGCGCAACTGATTAAAAAATCTCAAGTTATTCAAAAATATGTGCAAGATAACACTTATTGGTATGCCAATGTTTTGCCGCAAGCCGATAAACTTTGTCTGATTGAAACCCAAAAAGGCGAGTTTTTTGTCTCAAAACTTACCGATAAACGCTGGCAGAAAGAAGACGGTGAGGTGGACTTTTCTGCCATCAAACGCTGGATGTATATTGAAGATTTGGAAAAACTTTAATGACTTTACTCATCTTTTTGCATGGCAAAGGCGGTAACAAAAATTCTCAAGCCGAATTTGTTTCCGAACTGGCCCAAAAATATCAGGCTGAGCTGGTTTGTTTGAACGCTCCGTATAAATTTTTGGCCGATGAAGAGGCTTTTTATTGGTTTGAAAAAGATAAAATCGGTAACAAACGCATGGTGCGGATGCCGGAATGGTTTTGTTCCGTGACGATGGCGTTGTCGGCCATGGTTGCTTTGATGCGTGAAAAAAAAGTGACGGCTCAAGATGTGATTTTGTGCGGGCATTCTCAAGGCGGCTTGGTTGCGCTTTATTGCGGGCTCAAACTCGGGGTTAAAGAAGTGATTACCCTTAATTCTGATATTCCCGATGAGATTTTGGAGGAAATTGAGGCTAACCCGCAGGTCAAAATTAAATGGGTGCAGGGCGCCAAAGATACTTTCTTGGATGAAAAAAGAAAAGAATCTTATAAAAATCTGCCTCAAAACTTGGATTTTGAATATATTATCAGCCCTAATTCCACCCATAGCGATTTGGATAAAGAAATTTTGGATTTGTTATGATTTTTAGAAAATTTGCAGAAAAAGATATTCCGCAAGTGTTGAAAATTTGCCGTGAAATGCGTGAACATCATCGCAGAGTTTTGAACGGATATTTTAAGCCGATTGATGAAGCCTATGAACTAAAATCTTTGCAAGAAACTTTGAACGATGACAATGCTTTGGCTTTGGTGGCCGAAGAGGGTGATACTATCTGCGGATGGCTTTGTGCCGAATTTGCCTCTCGGCCGTATTTGATAAACGAAAATGTTTGCCATCTCTGCGAGCTTGGCGTGTTGCCGGATTTTCGCCGTCAGGGAATTGCCGAATCCTTAATGAAAAAACTCTTTGCAGAAGCCAAAAGGCGCGGTGTTTCCGAGATTGATTTAGGCGTTTTTAATGATAATACGATAGCTTATAAATTTTATCAAAAGCTGGGATTTAAGCCGCTCGAACAAAAGATGAAAATCAATATTTGACAAACACAGATTTTGTTATATGTTTGTTTCTTCAAAAGTATTAAAGATGAATCATTATGGAAAAGAAAACTTTTATTTTATTTCGTCATGGTGAAACAGATTTGAACGCGCGTAAGATGTTTCAGGGTTGCGGGGTGGATGCCGATTTGGATGAGACCGGTCGCAGACAAGCCCTCGAACTCAAAGAAAAGCTCAAACCTTACGGGATTCAGATTGTTTATACCAGCCCGCTCAAGCGCGCTATGACCACTGCCACGCTGGCTTTTGATAAAGATATGCCCATTTGCGTGGAACCGGATTTGCGCGAGGCTCATCTCGGCAAGGCCGAAGGGATGTTCAAAGCCGATGTGGAAAAAAACTTTCCTGAAATTTGGAAGCATTGGTACACCGCCAATGCTTATATGGACACCCGTTTTCCGGAGGGCGAAAGCAAGCAGGAGATTGGCGAGCGCATTAAAAATGCTTTGCTGAAAATTGCATCACGCGAGCCGGCCGAAGTGATTGGCATTTCCACCCACAGCGCGGCCATCCGTTGCTTTTTGATGCCCTTGGGGCGCAAAGACGAGCCGATGCAAAATTGCGCCATTTTCAAAGTGGAATTTGACGGCCGAAATTTTAAACTTATTCAATAAGTTTTCTTAAAAAAAACACCCCGGATTTGATTTCCGAGGTGTTTTTTTGGTTTTAATTCAGCTCTTCTTTTAAGATATCTTCGGTCAAAAGCTGAGGCAGAATTTTATAATCATTGCCATGACCGTCATAATAAATATACAACGGAATGCTGTTGCGGCCATAGGCTTTTAAGGCCTTGGAAATTTCTTCATCACGGTTGGTCCAATCGGCCATAAACAAATGAATGTTCTTTTCGGTGACAATGTTGCCGAAAGTTTCAGACTGCAAAGCCAATTTTTTATTCACCAAGCAAGTGATGCACCATTTGGCGGTAAAGTCGATAAAGACTTTTTGATTATCTTGAACCAAAGTTTCTACTTTGGCGGTATCAAACTTTTGCCAATTCATGCGGCGGGGCATTTCTTGCGGGGTGCCTTGAAGCTGATTGAACAACACCCAAACCAACCAAACCACGGTTAAAAATACCGGAATGGCAAAGATTTTTTTGAAAATCTCCATCCATTTTCCGGGTTTGGGCAAAATTTTATGCACGGCTTTGGGATAAAATCCGGCCAAGGTAAAGGGCAGGGCATAGCCCACACTCAAAGCCAAAAAGACCGGATAAAAAACATAAAGCGGTTGCGAGAGCGTGTAGCCGATGGCAATGCCCATGAACGGCGCGGTGCAGGGGCTGGCAACCAACACGGCAAAAAAGCCGGTGAAAAAGGCGTTGATTCTTCTTTTGGCAAAAGAAATGCGTCCAACCCGATTGGCAAACGGATTGTTGACATTGACCACATCCAGCAACATTAAAAAGATGATGACAAAGACTACTATCATAATCGCCACAAAAATCGGCGATTGAAGCTGGAAGCCCCAACCGATTTCTTCTCCGGTGTGACGGAACCACAAAAGAAGCGTGGCCATCAGCATGAAAGAAGCGACTACGCCGGCAAAATATATCAGAGCCTCAATCCGGCATTTGATTTTGTTGTAGGTCCCTTGCGCCAGAGAAACGGCTTTTAGGGTGAGAATCGGAAACACGCAGGGCATGAAGTTCAAAATCAGGCCACCCAGAAAAGCCATCAGCATAATGCCTAAAAAACTTCGACCTTCAATGTCGGTCGGTTGTGCTTGAAACATTTTTTGCGAAGACATGGACATTTCAGCAAAATCTTGGGATACGAGCATGTCTTTTTTGGTGACCGGCAGGGTGAAATTAAAGTCAAATTTTTCCGGTATGCACTCGTCTTTGCAGGCCAGCCAGCTGACTTGGCCTTTGAAGTTGATGCGGCCGATGACGGCATGATATGGCTTGATTGAGGTGCGATAATAGGCCACCTTGTCATAGCCATATTGCACTATACCCTCGGTTTCAAAACGCTGATAACGGCTCCATTCCTCAGGGCCTAGCTCAAACCATGACGGAAGTTGCCACTCAACAGATGTCGGAATGCCGATGTCACCCGGGTCTTGGGCAAAAATATGCCAGCCGTTTTTCATTTCAAACTTGACCAAAACATCCATGTTTTGGCGGGGGTTGATTTCATCAAAAGCAGTCAACAGGGTGGCTTTTACCTTATCTGTTTCATAGTGTTGCATAAAAGCCTGACTTTGGTTGGAGGCAAACAAAGTCAGCAAAAGAATCGCTAAAAACAGGTAATTTTTGAACTTCATGCGGCTTATTCTTTCGGAGAGCGTTGGGCAATGACAAAGTTATAATAAGCGGTGATGACCACACTGCAGGCTTTGACGAAGCAAAGAACGCCCAAGATGATGGCAATCGGCAGAAAAGCTGACGGAAGCAAGCACAAGATAATCATGCCAACAAAGGTTTCAAAGCCTTGGGCAAAACCACCGAGATAAAACGGCGATTTGGTGATTTCCAATTTTTGGCGAGAGTTGTTTTTGTAAGCCACAACGGCATAAGCCAACATAGCGCAAGCCGAAGAGGTGAAGGCAAACAACAAAAATGTTGCGGCTACGGCGTTTTCATACGGGTTGGCCAAAGCAAAACCAAAAATCAAACCGGCATAGAAAACATAGTCCAAAGTGGCATCCAAGAAAATGCCAAACTCGGTGACTTGGGTGTGGCGCGCCAAAGCGCCGTCCAAGGCATCACAAAAGCGGTTTAACAAAATGCAAATCAGGGCAGAGGCAAAATTTGACATAGCCAAGAAGTTGATGGCCAGCAGGCCGATGACAAAGCCTAAGATACTGACCATATTGGCGGAAATGCCGAGTTTGTGCAGATATTTGGCGGCGGCAGAAATCAGCCTGCTGCCGTTGTCTACCGCGGTGTGGCAGATGCGGCCGCAGAATTGGTGCATTTTTTGCACTTTGGGTGTGTCTAATTTGATTTTGGCGCGTTTTGCCATTGATTTTAGTTCATCTAACATTATACTTACCTTTCAAACAATGTTTTAGTTGCGCTTATCATAAAATAAATTTAAATTAATTGAAATATTTAATTCAGGCAGGTGTAAATAAGTATGAAACTTTTGAGTTTTTTTGTCTTTTTGATGGTGCTGACGGCCGGACTTTTGTTTGTTCGGCAAGATACAACCGAATATCAAACTTTGCGCGGCTATATCTTTGGCACTTATTATGCGGTTAAAGTGCGGACCGATAAGCCGATTGAGGGTTTTGCCCAAATGGTTGATGCCGAGTTTGCCAAGGTGAACGAGCATCTTTCAATTTTTGAAAAAAACTCGGAAATCAACCAACTTAATCAGGCAGGGTTTTTTCAAAAACAAAAAGTTTCGCCGGAATTGTATTTGTTGCTTGAGGCCTCGAAACAAGTTTATGAGCAAAGCGGCGGTATGTTTGACCCAACGGTCGGTCCGCTGATTGAACTTTGGGGCTTTGGCGTGAACAAGGAGCATCAGGTGCCAAAAGAATCCGAAATCAAAAAAGTTTTGGCTTCGGTCGGGTTTGATAAAATTGAACTTCTGCCAAATTATGAAGTGATGAAAACGGTGCCGAACCTCTCGCTTAACTTATCGGCGATTGCCAAGGGATATGCCGTGGACAGAGTGGCTAAGGCTTTGATTGACAAAGGATATGATGATTTTTTGGTTGATATCGGCGGCGAGATTTATGCCTCAGGGGCGCGCAATGAAAAAGAGGCGGGATGGAATGTCGGAATCGCGGTTCCGGCCGAAAAAGAATATGAAAACTCGTTTGCCGTGGTGGTTTATAATATGGCGGTGGCCACATCCGGAAATTATCGCAATTTTTATTATGTCAACGGCCGAAAATATGCGCATACGCTTAACCCTAAAACCGGATATCCGGCCAGCTCAAACCTGCTTTCGGTCAGCGTGTTTGCCGATAATTGCATGATGGCCGATGCTTATGCCACCGCGATTATGTCGATGGGGAAAGAAGAGGGCTTGAATTTTGCCGAAAAGAACAAAATCCCCGTTATTTTGTTTGTCGGTGAAAATCCGGAGACGGCAAAAATCGTCTATTCCGCGGCGGCAAAAGATATTGTGGAGCGCTAAAATGCCAGAGATTGAACATCAAGCAAAAATTGTGAAAATTATGTCCGATGCCGTTGAGGCGGAAATGGTGGTGCAATCGGCTTGTGCGCATTGTGCTTTACAGAAGTCTTGCCAGCCGCAAGAGGCTTCGGTCAGAAAAATTGTCATTCCGACAAAGCAGGCCTCAAAATATTGTCTCGGGGAGAAGATTTGGGTGGAGATTTCTCTTGATGATGGCTGGATGGCGGCTTTTTTTGCTTATATTTTGCCGTTGATTTTGGTTTTGACCGTGCTTCTGATATGCTTAAGCTGCCGAATGAATGAAATTATCAGTGGAATATGTAGCATTATTGTCTTGATTCCATATTATTTCGGAGTATTTTTGAAAAGGGATTTTTTTGTGAAAAAACTTAATTTCAAAATTGTCGACAAAATTTAAATCTGCATAAAACATTAGAGTTGTTAAATTATGAATATAATCGTTTCAGATGTTATCGCCTTGGGGCTTATTGCTTTTCTTTCGGCAATGGTTCTGTATTTTGTTTCTAAAAAATTTCATGTGGAAGAAAACCCAAAAATTGATGAAATTGAACAGATTTTGCCCGATGCCAATTGCGGTGCTTGCGGAAAAATCGGCTGTCGGGACTTTGCCGAATCTTGCGTTAAAGCCGATGCGGAAAGTTTTAAAAAATTATATTGTCCGGTCGGCGGTGCTTCAACCATGAAAAAAGTGGCCGATGCTTTGGGTTTTGATGCCGAGATAAAAGAAGAAACCGTCGCTGTGTTGAAGTGCAACGGTACTTGCCAAAATGCTCCGGCAAAAATTTCTTATGATGCCGAGATTTCTTGTCGTTTGGCCAATTTAATTTCCGTGGGACAAAGCGGCTGTCCCGATGGTTGCCTGCGCTTTGGAGATTGCGTCAAAGTGTGCCGCTTCGGGGCTCTTTCCATTAATCCCGATACCGGAATTCCGCAGGTGGATGAAAATAAATGCACTTCTTGCGGCGCTTGCGTCAAAATGTGTCCGCGCGGTTTGTTTGAAATCAGACCCAAAGGCAAAGATGGCCAGCGCGTTTATGTGGCTTGCAGCAACAAGCAAAAGGGTGCCGTTGCCCGCAAAAACTGCAGTGCGGCTTGTATCGGCTGTATGAAATGTGCGCAGATTTGTGAACAAATTAAGGTTGAAGATAATCTTTCTTATATTCCGAGTAGTGTTTCTGCTCAGAAATTCGGTGCCGAATTGGTTAAAAATTGCCCGACCGGCGCCATTATTATGACCAAAGCCAAAAAGGAGAATGTTCATGGTTAAAACTTTTCCGATGGGCGGAATCCATCCCGACAAACACAAAATTACCTCTCAGCAACCGATTGTTGATGCCGGATTGCCTGAGTTTGTCTATATCTCGCTGAAACAACATGCCGGTAATCCTGCCAAAATTTTGGTTAAAAAAGGCGATAGGGTCAAAGTCGGAACACTTCTTGCCGATGCCGACGGAATCGTTTCGGCCGATATTCATTCTTCCGTTTCCGGCGAAGTGGTGCGGATTGATGATGAAAAAAATGCTTGCGGCTATGATGAGAAAATGGTTGTCATTAGGGTTGAAGGAGACGAGTTTGAACCTTCCATTGATAAAAGCCCCGATATTGTTAAAGAAATTCCTTTTACCGCGGAAGAAATTATCAAAAAAATCAGAGAGGCCGGCATTGTCGGTATGGGCGGCGCCGGTTTTCCAACTCCGGTTAAAGTGACCATTCCCGAAGGCAAAAAGGTTGATTGTCTGATTGTGAACGGAATTGAATGTGAACCTTGGTTGACCGCAGATGACAGACTTATGGTTGAACATGCCGAAGAAATTGTCATCGGGGCCAAAATCTTAAATAAAATTTTCGGCATTCAGAATGCCATTATTGCCATTGATGAAAATAAGCCCGAGGCAATTGAGGTGGTGCGCAATATCACCCGTCGCTATGTGGGTGTTAATGTGCGGGTTTGCAAAACCAAATATCCGCAGGGCGGTGAAAAACAGCTTGTTTCGGCCATAACCGGAAGAGAAGTTCCGTCCGGAAAGTTGCCGCTGGATGTTGGTTGCATTGTGCAGAACGTGGGCACCGTTTTTGCCATTTATGAAGCCGTGATGAAAAACAAGACCTTATTTGAGCGTATTGTTACCGTGAGCGGTGATACTTGCGCTCGGCCGCAGAATTTTAGAGTGCGTATCGGCACACCGGCTTCGTTCCTGATTGATAAATGCGGCGGTGTTTCGGCTGAGACGGCTGAGGTTGTTTTCGGCGGACCGATGATGGGACAAACGACAATTAATCTGCAAGCGCCCATAACCAAAGTGACCGGCGGCGTTTTGCTGCTTTCCGAAGAAGAAACGCATCGTCCCGATATGATGGACTGCATTCGGTGCGGAAAATGTGTTGATGCTTGCCCGATGGGCTTGCGTCCGTTCCTTATCGGCATTTATGTGCGCAATAATATGATTGATAAGCTCAAAAATATTCATGCCATGGATTGTATTGAATGTGGCTGTTGTTCTTATGTTTGTCCGGCGCGCATTCCGTTGCTTGATTTTTGCAAATTGAGCAAAATTGAACTCAAGAAAAAACAAAAAGGAAACTAATATGTTGAAAGTTGCTACTGCTCCCCATACGTTTTCGCCGCTTGATACAAAGCGCCTGATGCGCGATGTGGTGATTGCGCTTATGCCGGCGGCGATTGTGGCCGTGGTCAATTTCGGGCTGAATGCTTTGGTTGTGATTTTGTCTTCGGTTGCGGCTTGCGTGATGTGGGAATATTTGTATGTGCACTATTTGCTCAAGCAAAAGTCAACCATCAATAACTATTCGGCCATCATCACCGGTTTGTTGCTGGCCTTTAATCTGCCGGCCACAATGCCGGTGTGGATGGTGCTGATTGGTGCGTTTATGGCCATTGTGGTGGCCAAAATGGCTTTCGGCGGGTTGGGCAAAAATATCTTTAATCCGGCTTTGGTCGGACGGGTCTTTTTGTTCATCTCTTTTCCGGTGCAAATGACCATGTGGATGAAACCAAATTGGCATGATTTTTTCAATGCCGACGTGCAAACCGCCGCAACAACTTTGGGAATTCTCAAACACTTAGATGCATCATCTTCAGCCACTTCTTTAACTCATGAAACGGCAGACACTTTGCAACAGTTGCCGCAATATTGGCAGATGTTTGTCGGTTATACCGGCGGATCTTTGGGCGAGGTTTCGGCTTTGGCTTTGCTCTTGGGCGGGGCTTATCTCCTCTATCGCCGCGTGATTACCTGGCATGTGCCGTTTTATTATCTGGCAACCATGTTTATTCTAACCTCCATTATGTGGCTCTTTACCGATGACGTGCGCTATGAGCCCTTGACTCATCTCTTGTCCGGCGGTTTGATGCTCGGTGCCATTTTTATGGCAACAGATTATGCCACTTCACCGATGTCAATTAAAGGAAAAATTGTTTTTGCCATCGGCTGTGGTTTGCTCACCTTTATTATTCGTTTTTACAGCGCTTATCCGGAAGGGGTGTCTTTTGCCATTTTGATTATGAATGCTTTTGTGCCGTTGATTGATAAGTTTTATTATCCGCGCGTTTACGGAACCGGGAGAAAATAAATGAGCAAACCTATTAAATCTACTGCTTTTACCATGACTTTTGCCCTTGTATCAGTGGCGGTGTTTTCCGCTTTGATTTTGGGCGGAGTGTATCAGCTGACTTTGGAGCCGATTAAGAAAGCTAAAAGCAATCAGGAGTTGCAGGCCATTCGCGACGTGGTGTACGGCGATTTTGCCAATAATCCTTATGAAGAGCGTTATCAAATTGCGGTTTCTCACGGCAAAGGAAAAGTGGATTTGTTCCCCGCGCGTGATGAAAACGGCAAAATTACCTCCGTGGCGATTAAAACTTACAGCAAAAACGGTTTCGGCGGCAAAATTGAGATGATGCTCGGTTTGATGGTGGACGGAACAATCAATAAATATAAAATTATTGAGCATAAAGAAACGCCGGGGCTCGGCTCCAAAATCACGGAAAGCCGCTTCAGCGACCAGTTCCATGGTATGAATCCGGGCAAAAAAGGCTTTAAGGTCAAACAAGACGGCGGGGATATTGATGCCGTGACGGCCGCAACAATCAGTTCTCGTGCCGTGGTCGATGCCATTCGGCGCGGCTATAAGGCTTTGAACAAACTTAGTACGGGAAAAACACATGAATAAAACTAGTTATGATAATTTTACACGCGGTATTATCAGAGAAAATCCGATTTTTGTCATGATGCTCGGTATGTGTCCGACTTTGGGAGTGACATCTACCGCGTTGAACGGTTTGGGAATGGGAATTGCCACTCTTTTTGTGTTGTTGCTTTCAAACAGCATTATCTCTTTTTTGAAAAATTTGATTCCTTATAAAGTGCGGATTCCGTGCTATATTGTGATTACGGCAACTTTTGTTACGGTTGTTGACTTGCTGATGGCGGCATATTTTCCAAATTTGCACGCCACACTCGGCATTTTTATTCCGCTGATTGTGGTCAATTGTCTGATTTTGGGTCGGGCAGAGGCTTTTGCTTCCAAAAACACGGTTTTTCAATCGGTTCTTGATGCTTTGGGAATGGGAATCGGTTTTACTTTGGCGCTGACATTGCTCGGCTTGGTGCGAGAAGTGTTGGGAACGGGGTCCATATTCGGCTGGAGCTTTGTGGAAGAGGGTGCCGAAACCATGCTCTTGTTTATTATGCCGCCCGGTGCTTTTTTGGCTTTGGCCGGCTTGATTGTGTTGGTTAATCAGTTGAGAGGAGCCCATAAATGAGTTATTTGATGATTTTTATTACGGCAATTTTTGTTAACAATATTGTCTTGTCTCAGTTTTTGGGTATTTGTCCGTTTTTGGGCGTTTCCAAAAAAATTTCAACGGCTCTGGGTATGGGCATGGCCGTGATGTTTGTGATGGTGCTTTCCACCATTGTCACTTATATAATTTATCATGGTATTTTGCTTCCGTATAATTTGACTTTTATGAACACGGTTGCTTTTATTTTGGTGATTGCTTCTCTGGTTCAGATGGTTGAGATTGTTTTGAAAAAGACTTCTCCGACCATGTATCAGGCTTTGGGAATTTTCTTGCCGCTTATTACCACAAACTGCACGGTGTTGGGTGTGTCTTTGCTGGTTATGCAAAAAGATTATGATTTGGCACATGGGGTTTGTTTTGCCGTGGCCAATGCCCTCGGCTTCACGCTGGCAATTGTTCTGTTTGCCGGTATTAGAGAAAGGCTGAGCTTTGTGGTTTTGCCCAAGGCTTTGCAAGGTGCGCCGATTGCCTTGATTACGGCGGGGTTGCTCTCCATGGCCTTTATGGGATTTTCGGGAATCGGAAATTGGTAAAAAAACAAAAAAAGGTTTGAGTTTTTTCTCAAACCTTTTTTTTGGCTGCTTTTAGATTTTCCATTTGTTGAAAATGATGTTGCGGGGAACAAAAACGGCATGGTGCGCCGGTGCCATAATTCCTTTTGACGGATTGTAAACGAAGTTTTTTTCGCCATTGGCAATTGCGGCTTCAATCCTTGGAGAATTGTTGGATTTTTTTCGAGCTTCCGGGACGGAGATTTTATTTTCTTTGAAATAAATGTTGATTGTTTTGATGCGATGAGCCTGAGCGTCAAACTTGAAATTGACAACATTTATTTTCAAATGAATAAAATTTTTGTTCTGCCTAAGCAAATTTTTGAGGGCTGAAATCAGGTCTTGTTGCGGCGCAAGTTCTTGGATTTGCAGTCCATCTCCCCAAAAACATTTTATGTCTTGTTGAACATTTAATAAATGTTCGGCCCCTTTGAGTTGAATGTGGCATTTTCCTTGAAATGCCTGCAAAAATTTTTCTGACAAAGCAATAAATTCCAATTGCGGAAATTTAACAATTTCCCGAGCTTTGCGAGAAAATAAAAATTTTTGATATTGATAGCTTTTATCATACATAAAATCTTGCGGCACCTTAAGCCATTTGTCATTTATGGCAAGGTAGTGCAGTTCTTCATATGATTTGATTTCTGCCAGATATATTCTTTTGGGCTGAGATAAGGGTTGCTTTTGACAGCCGTCAGCATAAAAATTTATATTGGCAAAATGCTCAACAAAAAGGAGATTTTCATTGGCGATGCCTTGCATGGCCTGATAAAAATTTTTAAAGACAAAAATCCTTTGGTTTTTCGTTCCACGAAAAAGCGGCATTGAGAATAATAGATTATCCATAGCTATAATAATTAAAATTGTAGCTATATAGGACACTATTTTGTCTAAAAAATCAAGTTTATTTTAGCAAATTCAAAATATTTCTGATGACGTCGCGGAACATATCCGGTGTTAACACACCGGTGTTGATATTGTAACGCGAAGTGTGATAAGAATCAACCATCAAAAGATTGTGTTTGTCCAATTTGTGTATGGCATTGTGAGCAAATTTGAAAGCGGCTTTTTTATAACCCAACACGCCCAAAACCGCATTATGCGCCACTCCGCCAAGGGTGAGAATGACTTTGAGGTTTGGCATATCTTTAATTTCTTCAATCAAAAAACGGCCGCAGGTTTTGACCTCGTCTCCGGCGACCAGATTTTTGGGCGGAGCACAGCGGACTGAGTTGGTGATGCGCACATTAATCAGCTCAAAACCGTCATCTTTTCTTTTTTGATAAGTGCCTTGGGCCAAACCAAATTCTTTCAAAATGGGATATAAGACATCGCCGGCATAATCGTTGGTGAAGGGGCGGGCGGTTTGGTTGGCGCCGTTTAAGCCCGGAGCCAGACCGACGATTAAAATTTCGGCATCGAGGCTACCGAAAGGAGGAACGGGGCCGTTGTAATATGAAGGAAATTTTAGGCGGTTTGCCATGCGATATTCTACCAAACGCGGGCAAAGGTTGCAATCGCGGCTCGGGCAGGTGAAGGTCATGTTTTTTTCTCCTTTGTTTTTTTTGAAAGGTATTATATATAAAAAATGTCAAAGTTAAATGTTTTTTTATCAATATTAAATATTATCTTGAATAGATAAATTTAACTGGAAGAGGGTTGCTATGCGCAAAAAATCTACTTATTTGGTGTTGTTGGCCATTATTGCCATTGTGGTGGCTTTGGCTTATATTTTGAACATTGTTATGATTAAAGATATTGTTGCCGGAGTGGCGGCTAATATTCAAAGTCCATGGATTTTGGCTTTGGGTGCCGCGGCGGCTTTTATTTTGACCGAAAACAAATATTATTGGTTTATGAATATTGCTTGCGGTGTGTTGGCGGCGGTCATTTTGCAAATTTTTATTTATGGCGGAATGGTCACTTTCTGGGTGATTTTGTACAAAACTTTAGCCTTTTTAACGGTTGTATATATCTTAAATCTTGCTAAGATATTGATAACAAAATAAAATATATCTTGCCTAGATGAAACTCCACCGGCTAATGCCGGTGGTATCATTTTAGTTCAAGCCAAGCTTGCCCCATATCTTCGCGCCCTTGGTGTTCAATGTAGCGTTGTATCACTGCCTCGTTGATACCAACAGTACTGACAAAATACCCATCAGACCAAACACTTTCCGTGCCAAAATAACATTTTTTAAGAAACGGATACGTCTTCTTCAAATCTCGTGCCGTATTAGATTTAATTATACGCACAACACTACCCACACT
>CALXPK010000034.1 GCA_944390265.1 uncultured Alphaproteobacteria bacterium
GACCAAGCACAAAATCGGACCTTTGACCTTTTCGGCCCGAGCCAACACGGCCAAATATTCAATGATTCTTTCTTTGACTTTTTCCAAGCCATAGTGGTCTTTTTCCAAAATCTCCATGGCTTTTTTCCATTTGTTTTTTAACGCGCGACTTGATGCGATTTTCCACTTCCAAAACCGTGAGTTCGGAATTCATAAATTCCAAAATTTTTTCAAAACGGTCAGCCAAAGTTTTGCCTTCCAAAAGGGCTTGCTTGTCTTCAATTTTCAAAGACAAGTGAGCGGCAATGGTATCGGCCATTTTGGCATAATCTTTGAGTTGGTTGACGGAAACCAAAACCTCGGGCGGTGTTTTGCGAGAAAGTTTGACATATTCTTCAAACTGAGAAAGAACGGCGCGCACCAAAGCCTCCAGCTCCAAGCTGTTAGAAACTTCTTCTTCGGGCAAAACTTCAGCCTCGGCTTCCATAAAATCTTTATTTTTGCCGAATTTGACAACCTTGACACGCTCCATACCCTCTATCAAGACCTTTACGGTACCGTCAGGCAGGCGCAACATTTGCAAAATATTGCCCAAAGTGCCGATATGGTACAAATCATCGGCTTGAGGTTCATCAACGGAGGCTTCTTTTTGGGTTAATAAGATAATATTGCCGTCTTCTTCGGCCACGCTTTGAATGGCATTCACGGATTTTTCGCGCCCCACGAACAAAGGCACAATCATCTTCGGATAGACCACAATATCGCGCAAAGGCAGAACCGGACATTTAATTTTTGTTTTAAGCATCAAGATTCCCTCAAAAAAATAAATTCAATCTGTAAAATTATATAGGCACGATTTTGCTCGACTGCAACCGTCAGAAACATTTTTGGCACAAATATCATCAGAGGGCAACCCCAACCTTTTTTAATCCACAAACATAAAAAAATATATCTGATAACTTAATAAATAAAATTTGCTAAAAATAAAAAAACTTGTATGATGCATAAGAAAACAGCATACGGAGAGTTTTTTTATGACACATCAGATTAAAAATGCCGAAATCGGCGAAGAAATCATGGTTGATGTTTCGGTCACGCTCGGAACGGCAGATTTAAGAGTAAACCAGCTGCTCAAGCTCGGCCGCGGCGCGGTTGTGGAACTGGACCGCGATGTAAACGACTATGTGGACATATATGCCAATGACATTCTCATCGGCCACGGCGAAGTTGTCATTACCGAAAATGATAAAATAGGAATCTCAATTATTGATACTCTGACCAAATGAAAACCATCATCTTACTCATAAAACCGTATATCAAAAAATTATATCAAACTGATTTTGTCAGAAACATAATCAGCACCCTGCTTTATTTATACACCCGTCTGGTCTACAAAACCAGCAAATGGCAGGTTATCAACCGCGAAAAGCTCATTGACATATGGGAAAACGGCCAAACCTTTATTTTGGTGGGTTGGCACGGCCGCGCCTTGATGTATTCGGCATTCAGAGACTATCGTTTTCCGCTCAATGCTTTGGTATCTTTGCACAAAGACGGCCGCATCATAGCCGGCTTGTTGCAAAAATACGGTCTGGGCACCATCGGCGGTTCCAGCAACAAAAACGCCAAAGGCGCCGCTCTGGGATTGATGAACTCACTCAAAGACAACACATCCATCTGCATCATTCCGGACGGACCGCGCGGCCCCCGAATGCACATGACCGAAAGCCCGATATATTATGCGCACAAAGCCGGCGTTCCGATAATCGGCATCACCTACAGCGTCAAAAAAGGAAAAATTATGGAAAAATCATGGGACAAGATGATGATTCCTTATCCTTTTAATGAAGGCATCTGCCGTTTCAGCGACCCGATATACATTCCCCAAAATGCCACTAAGGCCGATTTGGAAAAATATCGGCAGAAAGTGGAAAATATGCTCAATCAACAAAGCATTGAAACAGATATTGCTCTTGGCAGAACCCCGATACTTCCGGGAAGCGAAATCAAAACCAAAAATGACAAAAAATAAGGAAAAAACAACATGTTTATCGAGATTTATGATAAGTTGGTAAAAACATTATATCCTTACGCCATTCAACCTTATATCAACAAAAGATTGCAAAACGGCAAAGAAGACAAAAACCGCCACAACGAGCGTCTGGGTCAGCCCAAACACCCGCGGCCGGAAGGAAAACTGATTTGGTTTCACGGTGCATCGGTTGGGGAGTCTTTGTCCATGCTGCCCTTGATTGACAAGCTGTTAAAAGAAAATCCCGATTATAACATCATGGTCACCACCGGCACCGTTACCTCGGCCGAACTCATGGCCAAAAGATTGCCCGAACGCGCTTTTCATCAATATATTCCGATAGACAATCCTCAATTTGTGCAAAGTTTTATCAAATATTGGCACCCCGATATAGCCCTGTGGTTTGAATCGGAGTTTTGGCCGGCCATGCTCGGAGAAATAAAGAAAAACAACATTCCGCTCATTTTGGTCAACGGCCGCATTTCCGACAAAACTTTTGACCGCTGGCGTTTGTTCAAATTTGTCAGCAAGGAGCTTTTATCCTGCTTCAAACTTTGTTTGGGTCAGTCGGATGAAGATGCCCGCCGCCTCATCATCATCGGAGCCAAAAGAGCCAAATGCCTCGGCAACATAAAATATGCCGGTTTCAACCCGCCGGTTGATGAAAACAAAAAAACCGAAATTTTAGCCCAAATCGGTGCGCGCACGGTTTGGGGAGTTGTTTCCACCCATTATGACGAAGAAGCCCAAATCGGCAAAAAAATCAGCGAAATCGAGCAACAATTTCCGGATTTGCTCACCATCTTGGCCCCGCGCCATCCGCAAAGAGGAAGCGAGATTCAACAACAACTCAATGCGCTGGGCTTAAAAACGGCGCTGCGTACCAAGCAAGAAAAAATCACCCCCGAAACCGATGTCTATATTGCAGATACCATCGGCGAAGTCGGTATTTGGTTTGACATTGTGCCGGTTGTTTTCATCGGCGGGTCTTTGGTACCGCATGGCGGACAAAATTTCATCGAGCCCTGTCGTTTTAAAGATGCGGTCATTGTCGGCCCGTTCATGCACAACTTTACCGATGCCATGAACCGTGCCAAGAAAGCCGATGCCATTCTGCAAATCAAAAACACCGAACAGCTGGCACAACAAGTCATAACTTTGCTAAAAAATCCCGATATTCTGAAAACACATCAGGAAAAAGCCTATGCTTGGGCCACAAGTGAAGCCAAAGTTTTGGACGGTATTTCCGACGTGATTAAGGAATATTTATAATGAAAACACCGTCATATTGGAAAGACAAAAACATATATGCCGGCCTGCTTGCGCCGTTTGGCTTTTTATATCAGCTGGCAACCCGCATCAACTTAGCTATCAAAAAGCCGCAAAGCGTGAACAAACCGGTCATCTGCATCGGCAATTTAACCGCCGGCGGCACCGGCAAAACACCGGTTGCTGTATCTTTTGCACAAATATTGCAAGAGCTTGGCAAAAAGCCGTTTTTTGTCTCTCGCGGCTATGGCGGAAGTTTGCACAATGTTTTGGTTGATAAGGAAAAACACACACCGCAAGAAGTTGGAGATGAGCCCCTGCTCTTGGCAGAACAAGCGCCGGTAGTTGTCAACCCCAACCGCTTTGAGGGGGCCAAATTGGCCATAGAGAACGGCGCCGACATCATTGTCATGGATGACGGCTTTCAAAACCCGAGCTTAAAAAAAGACCTATCTTTTTTGGTTTTTGACGGCGGCTATGGCTTTGGCAACGGTTTGTGCATTCCGGCCGGTCCGTTAAGAGAGAGCTTAAAATCCGGCTTAAAAAGAGCGCAAGCCATCATCATCATGGGAGAAGACAAACACAATCTGGCACAAAAGTTCAAAAATTTGCCGATATTCAAAGGCCGAGTTATGCCCCAAAGCGTTTCTGCAAACCGGCAAGGAATCATTGCCTTTGCCGGCATCGGCCGACCGGAAAAGTTTTATACATCTTTGCGGCAATGCGGTTTCAAGCTCTGTCAAACCATTGACTTTCCAGATCATCATCAATATACCAAAGAAGAACTCTTATCTCTCATAAACCAAGCTGAAAAGACATCTTGCGCCTTATACACCACCAGCAAAGACTTTGTCAAAATTCCGTCTGACTTAAGAAGTCATTTCAATGTGTTGGAAATAAGTGTTCAATGGGAAGATGAAGAAAAGTTAAAACAATTTTTGTTATCAAAATTGTTTTAACCTTATTTCATCCGGTCATAAAGATATTTATTGGTATTGCAAAAATCTTTGGCTTTGCGATAATTTTCCAAAATAGCCGGCACCCGCTCCAGATAAAACTCGGGCGAAAGTTTTTTCACAATTTCATCCACCTGATTATATTCTTCGGGTTTAATTTGAATGATGCCGTCGGCATTGAAAAATTGTCCGATTTTGGTTGCCCCGATATAAACCGGAATGGTGAGCTCCAAAAAGCAATCTATAATTTTTTCGGTAAAATAATAAGGAATGGAATCATTTTCAACCACAACTTGAAAATAATAAGGTGCAAGTGTCATTTCTTTTTTATCAAAGCGCGGCGCCCCGTCCAAATTGCCGAAAACATCAGCCAAAGCATTGTCACGCAAGGTTCGGGCAATTTTGATTCGCAAGGCATGAAAAGCGGTATCGTTTTTCTTGGAACAAATCATTGAAACCAGCTTATTTTTCTTTTGATACAAGTTTTCATCATCATTATGAACGCTGGCTCCGGCAGCAGAAAAGAAATCGGCATTGGGCAGTTTGTTAAGCAAGCGCTCAGACCAGGTAAAAATCTTTTCAAATTCTTTTTCCAAACCGGGGTGCTTATCAAAAATCATATAATCTTGCGGCACAATGGCTTCTGATTCAACAAAAATGCCATATTTTTTCAGAGGTTTTCCATCCGTATGCAACATGGACAAATGAGAATAAAGGTGCTTATCCAAACCATAATTGAAGCGATCAAAAAACATATAATCACCCTGCCAAAGATAAGTGCCGACATAAATATCTTTCAAATAGACGGTCTCCAGCAACTGCCCCGATTGGTTATACAAACGAGGTTGCTTGTTGGTCATGAGTTTTGGGCTGGGTTGAAGCATCAAGCGCTTTTTGCCGCGAACCAAATCAATCAGGGTTTGAAATTTTGTCATATCAATAATCTCAATATATTAAAAAAAAAGATAAACCAAGGATATACATAAATGAGGCAAAAACAAACACAATAAAAAGTTACCAACAAAAAAAAACGCATCTTTCCGTCAAAAGAAAAGATGCGTTTAAAACTTAACCATCAATCCACCCATTCGTCATCATCATCTTTAGAAGGCGTGGTCTGAGCATAATTTTGCGGATCTCCGTATGTAATATGCTTATCCCAGCCAAAGAGAATAAAAATTCCGCTGACAACAAAAAAAGCGAGAAATGTAACATAAAAAGCCTGTGACGAATATTTACCGACATAAATAAAAAACAACATTGCCAGCGCAATCACGCCCCATGTTCTGGCCAATTTTTTAAGTTTTTTCATAATATATAAAATTAAATAATAAACTTCAGATAGCACACTATAACCAAATATTTTTGAGAATCAACATCAAATTATATGTCATCGACAAAAAGTATCATTTCCACCACTGATAACTCCAAATTTCGGAAATCGGGCGATTGTCATGAGCTTTGTCGCGGAGCAAAACTCGAAGTTCGATAATTTCTTTATTCGGCTCAAAATCAAAGTATAAGGTGGCGCCGTTAATGCTGGGCGTGTACATCAGTTTGATATTGGAAATGGTTCCGGCCTGGTTGGAAATATCTGCCCAGATATTGCCGTTTTCAATTTCTTGTTTCAGATTTTCAATATCAAAATCAACAAAATCAATCACATATTTGCGTTTGTTGCGCAAATATTCACCGGCCAAGCCATCACCGCCGCGGCCATTGTATGTTGCAAAAACTTTAGCCAATTCAGGCATAACGGGCGCTTCATTCACCCAATGCATGCGATATTTGAAACGATATTCTTTCTTGGCTTCAATCGGCATATCCGGCACCCAATAAGCCACCACATTGTCGTTGGTTTCATCAATGGATGGAAGTTCTGCCAGTTGAACTTTGCCCCTACCCCAATTTTCCAAGGGTTCAATCCACAAACTCGGACGCAGGTCATAAGTTGCTTCTGGGTCAAGATAGTGGCGCGGATTGCGGTCACGCTGCATCAAACCGAAGCCTTTAGGATTGTTGTCAACAAAGGAGCTCAAACGCAAATGTTCTGAGTTATCCAAAGGACGCCAAATTTTTTCTCCGTTGCCGTTAAGCACAAGCAAACCATCGCTGTCATGCACTTCGGGACGATAATCATCAAAGCGAATTTTGGTGTTCTCGCCATAGAGAAACATTGAGGTCAAAGGCGCAATTTCCAATTTAGCAATATTCAGGCGCGGATAAAGCACGGCCTCAACATCAATAATGGTTTCCTCCCCCGGAGTGATGATAAATTGATAAGCGCCGGCAATGCTTGGGCTGTCAAGCAAAGCATAAATTTTAATGGTGTCATCATCAGGACGGTTCAGCCAAAATTCCTTAAAAATCGGAAATTCCTCGGGCATTCTTTCTGCCGTGTTGATGCCCAATCCGCGTGCAGACAAGCCATAACGTTGTCCTTTGGCCATGGAGCGAAAATAGCTGGCTCCTAAAAAGGAAATCAGTTCATCATAAAAATCGGTGTTAAGCGGATATTGCAGGCGAAAGCCGGCATAGCCTAGGTGCTTGTCAAAAGATTCGGGCGTGATGTTATTTTTGCCAAAATCAAAATTATGAAAATCATAGTTAATATCAATGACCTTGCCTTTTTTAACCTCATGAATTTGCACCGGATGATTAAACAATCCGCCGAGATGATAAAACTGAGCTTCATAAGACAAATCTTTGTCATGCCACAAAGATTTTTCCGGCAAAAAGCGAATATCACTATATTGTTCATAGCGCATTTGCGCCAATGCCGGCGGCAAATCGGTTTTATTATTGATATAAGGCGTTAAAGAGAGTTGTTTGGCTTTGACAACCACATCGGCAAAAGAAAATTCTGCTGTTTCTGACTTTGCCTGATGAGAATAAATCAAAGCCCCGCAAAACAAAAAGCAAGCTGCAACGCAAGCCAAACCTTTAAGCCATTTTTTCATCTCAAAACTCCTTATGGATATTCATAAAAAAAGCACCTTAACAGGTGCTTCTTAATGGCGGAGAGTACAGGACTCGAACCTGTGCATCGGTATTCCCGATGACGGATTAGCAATCCGCTGCATTACCACTCTGCCAACTCTCCATCGTGGTACGCAGATATATTTATATTATGTTTTGCCCCACGTCAACACAAAATTTCAAAAATAAACACATTAATCTAAAACCATGGAAAGATAGGTCATAAAGATAAAACCGGCAAACACGGCAAAGGCCGATTTGGTTGTGCGTTTGAAGCCATAAGTTTCGGGCAAAATTTCGTTAATGACAACAAAGAGCAACGTACCGCCGGCCATGGCCATACCCAAGGGAACAATCTTGTCGCTGATATCCATGGTCAGCAGGCCGATAATGGCACCGAGCGGTTGCACCATACCGATGAGCAATGCGGTTAAAGCGGCTTTAAGGCGCGAAACATTGGCTCCGACCAAAGAAATGGCAATGGTCAAACCTTCCGGAATATTATGAAGCGCAATGCCAATTACCAAGCTCAACGGATTGATAAAATCTTCGGCACTGAAAGCAACACCCACGGCCAAGCCTTCCGGAAGTTTATGGAGTGTGATGGCAATAATAAAGAGCCAGGCTTTTTTCAGGCTGATATGCGGTCCGTGCGTTCCCATATTATTATGCTCATGTGGCAACAAGGCATTAAGCATCCAAACCAAAGCCACACCGGTAAACACGGCCAAACTATACCAAAATGCAGCAACGTGAACATCAGGATCAAATTGCAAAATCTTGTGCATGGAAGGAACAAGCAGAGCAAAGAAAGATGCCGCAAGCATCACCCCTGCCGCCAGATTGAGCATAAAGTTGATATTATCTTGGCTGTATTTCTTTTTCAAGAAAATCATAAATCCGCCGACACCGGTAATCAGTCCGGCGACAAGAGAGGCCAATAATCCTTCAACAAAAACATTAGTCATTTTACCATTTATTCCTTTTCATTTTTTTGATAATGCGGTCATAATAGACAATTGTATATTCATTGGTTACATAGTTTTTCACATCATCAAATGCAATCCATTTCACGCCCGAATTTTCATCTTCTTTTTTGCGGATGGGCGCATTTTCATCAGCTTCCAGCAGGAAGACGATATTGGGATGAAGATGTCTCGGCACAAACTTTCCTCTTTTGTAGTGATTATGCACCACCATCATATTCACATCAATCGGGGTTTCAAACACGGGGTTAACATCTGTTAAGCCGGTTTCTTCCGCCGTTTCTTTGAGCGCAACATGGAGCAAATCTTTATCCCCGTCGGCATGTCCGCCAACCCAAGCCCAAGTGTTGAACATATTGTGATAAATCATCAAAACTTTGGTGCGTTCTTTGTTCACAATCCAAGCCGAGGCGGAGAAATGCCCCACCAGATTATCTCTGTCATAGGCTTTGTCACCAAAGGCTTGCATAAATTGGATAATCTCTTGGCGCTCTGCCTCTTCTTCCTCATCAAAGGCTTGGTAGTTTTGTAAGAATTCTAAAAGTTCCATTGCCCTCATCCATAGTCAAATATGGGGCGGATTTTCCGCCCCGTTTTGGTTATTTCAGTTTTTCGGCAATCATTTTGTTGACGATTGCAGGGTTTGCCTTGCCTTGCGATTTTTTCATCACTTGTCCGACAAACCAACCTAACAAATTGTTCTTTCCGGCTTTGTATGCGGCCACGTTATCAGGCGCAGAGGCAATCACCTCATCCACCAGAGCTTCAATCGCGCCGGTATCGGTCACTTGCTTCAAGCCTTTTTCTTCAACGATTTTTTCCGGATCGCCGCCGGTTTCGGCCATAATCTCAAAAACATCTTTAGCCGTTTTACCGTTAATCACGTTAGAAGTAACAAGCTCTACGAGTTTACCGAGATTTTCGGCACTGACCGGAGAATCTTTGAGTTCGAGCTTCTTTTCATTAAGCATGGCAAAGAAGTCACCCATCAACCAGTTGGCCACTTTTTTGGCATCATGACCCTTGGCTGCTTTTTCAAAGAAATCTGCGGTATCTTTGTTTTCACAAATCACTGCGGCATCATAAGCGGTCAAGCCAAGCTCTTTAACAAAGCGCGCACGTTTGGCATCCGGCAACTCAACCATATCGGCTTTAACCTTGGCAATGTAGTCATCGGTCAAAACCAAAGGCAGCAAGTCTGGCTCCGGAAAATAACGATAGTCATGAGCAAATTCTTTTTTGCGCATCACTTTGGTCAAACCGGTAGACGGGTCAAACTGACGTGTTTCCTGCTCGATATTGCCTCCGTTTTCATAAACTTCAACATGACGTTTAGCCTCGTTTTCAATGGCTTGCATCACAAACTTAACCGAGTTAACGTTCTTCATCTCGCAACGGGTGCGGTATCCCTCTTCACCGACTTTTCGGACAGACACGTTCACATCGCAACGCATGGAGCCTTCATCCATATTGCCGTCACAAGTGCCCAAATAACGTACAATCGAGCGCAGTTTGCGCAAAAAGGCACCGGCCTCTTCCGGCGAACGAAAATCAGGCTTGGTCACAATTTCCATCAAGCCCACGCCGGCGCGGTTCAAATCAATAAAACTTTTATCCGGCGCCATATCGTGAATGGATTTTCCGGCATCCTGCTCAATATGCAAGCGCTCAATGCCGATATCTTTGGTGGTGCCGTCGCTCAAATCAACGGTCACATGTCCCTCACCCACAATCGGATATTTGAACTGGCTGATTTGGTAACCCTGCGGCAAATCGGCATAGAAATAGTTTTTGCGAGCAAATTCAGAATATTTGTTGATTTTTGCATTCAAGCCCAAACCGGTTTTCACCGCCTGATAAACGCAACGCTCATTCAAAGTCGGCAACATTCCGGGCATGCCGGCATCCACAAAAGAAACATTTTCGTTGGCATCGGAGCCATAATGGGTGGAAGCCCCTGAAAACATTTTAGATTTTGAAATAATCTGACAGTGAATTTCCAATCCGCAGATTACTTCCCAAGAAGCGGTTTTTCCTTCAATAATCATTCCTGTCATTATTTTAATCCTTTTCTGAAAGCGGCATCTTGTTCCAAAGCGCTGGCGGTTTTGAAAATTGTTCCCTCGTCAAAAGCCTTTCCGATGAGTTGCAAACCTAAAGGCAAGCCGTCATGCGAAAGACCAATCGGCAAACTCATTGCCGGCAATCCGGCCAAGTTGACAGAAACGGTGAACACATCATTGAGCCACATATTAATCGGGTTTTCCAACATAGATTCATCACCAATCGGGAACGCCGTCACCGGTGATGTCGGGGTCAAAATAATGTCGCATTTTTCAAAAGCATTGAGAAAATCTTGACGAATAAGACGACGTACCTTTTGTGCTTTGAGATAATATGCGTCATAATATCCGGCAGAAAGAACATATGTTCCAATCATGATACGGCGTTTGACTTCAGTGCCGAAACCTGCGGTACGGCTGTTGATATACATATTATCCAAATGTTCGCCGTTCACACGCAAACCATAGCGCAAACCATCATAGCGTGCCAGGTTGGAAGATGCTTCAGCCGGCGCAATAATGTAATAAGTCGGCAAAGCATATTTGGTGTGTGGCAAAGAGATATTGACAATCTCGGCGCCTCTGGCTTTGAGCATTTCAATACCTTTGTCCCAAAAAGCCGCAATTTCGGCATTCAAACCTTCGGGGCGATATTCGGAAGGGATACCGATTTTAAGGCCTTTAATATCTTGGTTCAAGAAGGATTCAAAGTTCGGCACTTCCACTTTGGCTGAAGTTGAATCTTTCGGATCATAGCCGGACATCACATTCAGCATAATGGCGCAGTCACGCACATCTTTGCACATCGGGCCGGCTTGGTCCAAAGAAGAAGCAAACGCCACAATACCATAACGAGAGCAACGACCATATGTCGGCTTAATACCGGTAATGCCGCAAAAAGCCGAAGGCTGACGGATAGAACCACCGGTATCGGTACCCGTGGCCGCAGCGCACATATTAGCGGCAACCGCAGCCGCCGAACCGCCGGAAGAGCCACCGGCCACCAACGGAACATCTTTGCTCCAGGGGTTGACCACCGGCCCATAATAGCTGGTTTCATTGCTGCCGCCCATGGCAAATTCATCCATATTGAGTTTGCCCAAAAAACCGGCTCCGGCATTCAAAAGTTTGGATGTCACGGTAGATTCATATTGCGGTTCAAAACCATCCAAAATATGCGAACAAGCGGTGGTGCGAATATCTTTGGTGCAGTATAAGTCTTTAATGCCCAAAGGAATACCTTCCAAGGCACCATCCGTACCGTGAGCATATTTTTCATCAGATTTTTTGGCTTGCTCTAAGGCCACATCGGGCGTTTCCAACACATAAGCGTTATATTTGCGCTTGTCGTTCATTTCATCAATATAGGCTTTTGTCAGCTCAACAGCGCTAAATTCTTTCTTTTTCAAGGCATCTCTGGCCTGAGCAATTGTCAGTTCGGTTAACTTTGTCATATTTTTCAAACCTTTGATAAAATTTTATTATTCAACAACTTTCGGAACGGTGAAATAGCCGTATTGTGCCTGAGGCGCATTTTTCAAAATGGCAGCGGCTTGGTTGCCTTCGGTCACCTCATCTTGTCGTAGGGTCAAATTAGTATCATTCACGGAAACCAAGGGTTCAACATTATCGGTATTAACTTCGTTCAGTTGTTCAACCCAATTCAAAATTTTGTTAAATTCTTCTTCGGTATCTTCAATTTTATCATCATCAATTTTCAAACGAGAAAGGAAAGCCACTCGTCTGACGGTTTCTCTATCTATAGCCATGTTTTTTATCCTTCACTTTAAACTTATACAAAAATAGAACAATTCTCTAATTTTGCAATAAAAAACTTGAGTTTACATGTCAATTTGCATTGGCGGCAGAATGGCGTTATATTTCAAACGATTAAGCATTTTAAGGCTTTGCAGTTCCGCTCCAAAATTTTTGATTGTTTCAGACATCACCAAACCGCGACCGCCGCTGATGAGTTGTTGCAACTTTTCTTGCAGAGTCTTTTCTTTGGGATAAAACTCAATTCTGACCTTTTCATTGGGCTTAATTTGAGCAGCATTTTGCGCCAAAGCCAAAGCGGTTTCAATACCGCCGAGTTCATCAACCAGCTTGACATCCAAGGCCTGTTTTCCGAGCCAAACCCGACCGCGAGCGAGCTTATCCATATCCTTTTCTGAGATATTCCGAGCCTTGGCAACTTTTGAAGTAAAATCTGAATATACATTATCTAACGATTTGTTAAATATGTCTTTTTCTTTTTTAGAAAATGGTGTGTTGGAACTCAAAATACCGGCATTTTCACCAAAAGCCAAACGCTCCCAGTTAATGCCGAGCTTCTTCCACAAGTTTTGCAAAACCATTTTGCCGCCCAAAACGCCGATAGAACCGGTAATGGTCATAGGTTCTGCCACAATTTTGTCACCGGCAATCGCCACAAAATATCCGCCCGATGCCGCATAATCACCCATCGAAACAATCACCGGAATTTTCTTTTTAGCCTTAAGTTGCTCAATTCCGTGCCAAATATCATTAGCGGCATTATATCCTCCGCCAGGAGAATTTACTCTAACAACTAAAGCCCTTACATTCTCATCTTCATTTATTTCTTTAAGTTGAGACAAAACGGTATCTGCACCCGTCACCATCTCATCTTGCAGTGAATCGGCCGAGCTTTCACCATCGGCAATCACCCCGTCAATCACCAACAAAGCAATGGCGGTTGTCCCTTTTTTGTGGTCTTGAATATTGGTTTCATAGTCAGCCAAATCAATCATTTCAGCTTGATAGGCTTTTTCAACATCGGTCATATAATCTTGTTTGAAAGCAATTTTATCAATCAACTTGGCTTTGAGGGCTTCATCTGAGGACAAAGGCGCCTGATTAATAGCCGCAATCACCTCTTTAGGGCTGAGTTTGCGAGCTGTTGCAATATCTTGAACCATTTGCTCAAAAATGCCGGAACCGAGTTTTTTCAATTCTGCCTTAAAAGGAGCAGACATTGTTTTTTGCGTCATTGTGTCCATGGCTGTCTTATATTCATAGCGGCTGTAAAACTCCGGTTGCACCCCGATTTTATCCAGCACGCCGCGGAAAAACGGCACTTCAAAGCCAACACCGGTAACGCCGACCTCGCTATTAGGTGCCACGACAATCTCGTCAAAAACCGATGCCAGATAATATTCTTTGGTGCCTCTTCCGAAAGAACCGAAACTCGGGGCATAAAGATAGGCTTTTTTTCCGCTTTTCTTAAAATTGATAATGGTCTGTCGCAAGTCTTGAATTTGAGCCAAACCAAGGGATGAAACGCTGATTTTGCCGACCAAGGCCTGAACTCTGTCGTCAAAAGCCGCCACGTTAATGGCTTTAATCATATCAAAAAAGTTTTGATTCTGCACGCCGGAGAGTTCTGCCACAATATCATTATCTTTGGTTTCGGAAACAACCTCATCAAAATCAATGCTCAAAACGGCCGAAGGCGGCACCGGCGCAATCACCCGTCCTTGAGGGCGCAACATACCTAAAATCAAAAACAAGATAATGACAAAAATCAAACCGAAAATGGCAAAAGCATAAACCAAAGATTTAGACAACAATTTAGCTGTTTCAATCTTTCGTTTATCTTGTTTGCTTTCATCGGGAAACGGCATTTCAAATTCACTCATGGCAGACCTCATCAAACAAAAATTGCTATTATTTTAACCGCAAGGCATCGTTTTCTCAAGTTTTGCGCACAACTTCTACACAGCAAAGCACAAAAAAAGGACGATGTTTCCACCGTCCTTTTGTCATTTTGCTTTTTTTAAGTTTATTCAGCCAATGAAGCAGCTGTTTGAGCAGCCTTATCCAAGTTAATCATACCTTGAATATGGTAACCGCAGTCAACGTGCAAAACTTCACCGGTAATACCTGTACCCAAAGGAGAAAGCAAGCCCAAAGCAGCCATGCCGACTTCTTCTTGAGTAACATTGCGACGCAAAGGAGCGTTCAATTCATTCCAGTGCAAAATCTTGCGGAAATCGCCGATTCCGGAAGCAGCCAAAGTTTTAATCGGGCCGGCAGAAATAGCATTAACGCGAACGCCTTGAGCACCCATATCACCGGCAGCATAACGAACGGCAGCCTCCAAAGCAGCTTTTGCAACGCCCATAATATTGTAGTTTGGCAAGATTCTTTCACCACCCAGATAGGTCAAAGTCATGATAGCGCCGCCTTCATTCATAATCGGAGAAGCACAACGGCAGGCTTCCAAGAAAGAATAGCAAGAAATTTGCATGGTGTTGGCAAAGTTAGCGCGAGTGGTGTCAATTGTGCGGCCTTTAAGTTCATTTTTGTCAGAAAAAGCAATAGCATGAACCAAAAAGTCAATTTTGCCCCATTTATCGCCGAGCTCTTTGAAGCAAGCTTCAACGCTTTCAGATTCGGAAACGTCGCATTTAATCAACAAAGGTTCTTTGTCGAGTTGAGCGGCCAGAGGTTGAACTCTTTTTTCCAAAGTTTCGTTTTGATAAGAGATTGCGAGTTGAGCGCCATGAGCATTCAAAGCCTGAGCAATACCCCAAGCAATTGATTTATCATTAGCAAGACCCATAATCAGGCCTTTTTTTCCTTCCATTAACCGTGTGGGTGTAGCCATAATATTTTCCTTTGCATTCAATAAAAAATTAAATATATTAGATTATATAGTCTACGACACTATTATAAAATTTATGTGTTTTTGTAAATAACTTTTTTTATCGAGTTGCGTATGTATTCGAAATCTCAATTGCAAAACGCGGGTGAAACACTCAAAAACTTCTCAATCTTTTTATACCGCAGA
>CALXPK010000035.1 GCA_944390265.1 uncultured Alphaproteobacteria bacterium
CACAAAATAAAGATGAAGGTTCTTTCATAAGCGGAATTTCTAACATTTTTAACAATATTAAATCTGATGAAAAACCTTCCTCAAATACACCCTTGTCGCAATCTGTTGCTAAAACTGCGGCAGAAGAAAGCTCCAAAATCGGCACGGTTTTATCTCCGAAATCAATCGGAAATGATGCCGCTTCCTACAAAATTGCCCAAAATAACAAAGGGAATACTGCAAATGATGCAAGTTCTTATAGACTTGGAACTTTAAGCGGAGAAGCTGAATCTAATAATGGGAAAAACATATTTAATAATTGTAATGCCGATAAAACTGGAGGATGTAGCTATGGAACTTATCAAATAGAAACCAAAAAAGGAACAATGAAAGACTATCTCAATTATTTAAATCAAAACCCAACCTATCAAGATTTCTATAATTCTTTACAAAAAGCTGGAGGTTATAACGGGGCATTATCCGGAACTGACATATTCAAAGGAAAATGGAAAGAATTATCAAATAATTCTGATTTTTTAAAATCTCAACACGATTTTATTATTGCCTCAAAATTAAATCCGGCATTGAAATTGGTAAAAGATATTAAAGGATTAGATTTTGATAAACGTTCTCCTGTTCTTAAAGATGTGTTATTTTCAACTGCGACACAACATGGACAAGGCGGAGCCTCTGAAGTTTTCCATAATGCTTTAGGTGATGATGTATCAAATCTTACTGATGAAGATATTATCAATAAAATTTACAATGAAAGAAAAAAAGTTGATAAATATTTTAATGGAAGCTCAATTAATACACAATCTAAATTAAAAAACATACGTTTTCCTAAAGAAAATGCTAAGGCATTGGAATTACTTAAACGTTATCAACGTTAAGTCTATTGTGAGTATGAATGATGCCTATATAAGCGTTGGAAATGAATAACATCTTGAAGTATTGTCTCATAATAACGCCCCATAGAAGCATCATTCATATCTCTGCCTATAACTCCATAATCTTCTCTATTATACAAATCCCAATAAAAATTCAAAATTCCTTCTTCAATTTTATCTAATGATTGAATCATTTTATTGGCATCTTCTTTTGTTGCTAATTCATTTATTTTTGCAATAATTACCTTTCGCATACATTGATGATAATTATGGTCTAATTCTTTTATTTCATCAGAATACATATCGATATCATTTAAATCTTTAGGAAATGTCTGTGAAAAGCATTCTTTTTTATATCTTTCAGTTTCCTGTTTAACCTT
Source organism: uncultured Alphaproteobacteria bacterium (assembly GCA_944390265.1). GTDB lineage: Bacteria > Pseudomonadota > Alphaproteobacteria > RF32 > CAG-239 > CAJLXD01. Next base: position 1,250 of record CALXPK010000035.1, read on the forward strand.
AATTATAAAATCATCTTGTGGTTCAGGTATTCCTAAAATAGTTATAGTAATTCCACTACCAATTCCTATACCCAGCAATATCAAAACAAAATAAAATAAAAATCTTTTCATTCTCAAACTCCCAAGATTAAGATAAATGAAGTATAAATATAAAAATTGAAAATATGGTTAAATAGCAATGTCAACCTATCGTCATTGAGGTCAAGAAGTCCAAAATTTTGTGCTAACTTTTTTGTTTTGGCTCGGGGTTTACACATCGTGCCACCCTTTCCGGGGAACCCGAAAAAAAGTCTATATTTTCTTCATAACTAATTGTTTATACGTTTTTTATCATCAATCACATTTTCAAAAATATTATATCTATCATTTTAAGGATTGTAAAACAGAAAAACATTAAAAGTTGTCGATATATTTTATTTGTATCTTAAAAATTGTATATAATTTTGATACAGATTATTTGTTACTTGCTATAAGTATATCTAAATATACAAAATATTAAGATACTATATGGTAAGTTACATTTATTATTTTGCCGGAGATAGAATATGAAAGAACAAATTTTAAAATTTCTGCGTTTTTTATGTGGGTATAGTGTACTTAGCGCTGTAGCTTTAATTATATTTAATGGAATCTCAGGCTCTAAGATTTATGTTTACGGCTGGCCTTCTTTTATTTATTTGGTAACATACGTTATTTATCCTGAAATCAGAAAACGCTGTAATATAAATAGGAAATATAGTTTTATTTATTTTACATTACTGTATTTTATTTTATGTTTTTTGTATTTTATATTTATCTTCTAAGCAAATTTTTTTACTTAATGCAGCTCTACACCAAGTGTAGAGCTTTTTTTATGGAAAGCTCTAAAATCGGCAATATTTTATCTCCGAAATCAATCGGAAATGATAATGCTTCATACAAAATCGCTCAAAATAACAAAGGAAATATAGCTGAAGTAGATATTCCAAGATATTGGGAAACCTCTCAAGACGGAAAAAAAGTATATGACTATGTTTTGCAAAAAGAAGGCGATATAGCATCCACTTCTCAGCATCTCGGTGAATATGCAAAAAATTTCCGTAATGGAACAGAAAGTTTGATAAAAAACAAAAACTTATTATCTCCTAAAAATTACACAGATAAATACAAACACGCTTTTATTAATTGCAATGCAGCACAGTTTGGCGAAGGCGGCATTGATGCTGCTCGTTTATTATCTTTGGCTAAAGAGACAAAAGATGTTTTAACCTTAGACAATACGCTTGACAGTAGTATTGCAGATAATTATGCTAACAAAATAGGAAGATTGTTAGGAAAGAAATATCCAAATAAAAGTTGTGATACTCTTATTCAAAAATATATAAAAAAACATTATAAGTAGAAACAAAAACACGATAAAAGTTCTAATAGCAATAACTTGCATTGATAACTAAGGATTTATAAATATGTTTAAATCATCCGTTTTAATAATATTAGCTGGTCTTATGGCTTTTGTCGTTGGTGTTATCTGTTCCTATATTATGGAACCATTCTAAGGGAGCAATTCTATGAGAAAAAATCAAGGAATTGCTCTCTTACAAATATAAAGAGAAACAAAATGCTGATAAAACTTCAGAACTTTATGCTTTTATTAAGTTTAGCTTTCCTTACAAAATTGTGTTATATTATATTTTGTATCTTTTTCTCAATGTCTATTGATTTTAAGAATTATAATATTCTTTTCTTTATTCAGAATAGTTTTTACCCTTTAGCAATTGTATTGGGCTGTATTAATCTAATTTATACACCGTTTTCTTCTTATTTATATCAAAAAAGTATGCAATATATGCCAAATATCCGTTGGTATTTATTATTTTCAGGAGGAATACTCCCATTTAAAGAATTTTTAGATGATAAATATTTGTTTTTGTCAGTTCTTGCTTGCTGGCTTATTGCCGCTTTATGCCACCCGAACAAACGTTGGCAACAAAAGATTTTTCCAAGTATTCTTTTGATAGTTATTATAACAACTTTTTGGTTAGGATATAATTATTATATGTGGTTTATTTAGCATATATCCACATGGAGATTGTAATGAAATCATTCAAAAACATATTAAAAAAAATTGGTAGATATTTCTTGTATTTTGTGGCTATTTTGTGTTCTTTAATTGTGGTTGGAATAGCTGCCGGAATTACTTTCTATTTTTGTGTTGAATATAGCTTTAGGGATATCAACCAACAGCAAATACAAGAATGTTTAAAATCCGGATTAAGTGAAGAAATTTGCAAAGGTCGCGTATATTAAAATGACAAAAATTATAAAAAGCTCTAAATTATTAGGAATATCCTAATAAACATTAGTAAGTCGAAATATATTTAAAGTTAATGATGTCGGACAACAGATATTCGTAATAACGACCAAGTGCGGCATCATTAACTCCCCTTCCTATAACACCATAATCCTCTCGATTATATAAATCCCAATATAAAGTGAGAACGCTATCTTCTAATTTATTAAGAGCATCAATCATCTTTTGAGCGTCTTCTTTGGTAGCCAATTCTTTTATCTGAGCAATAATAACCTTTTTTAAGCATTGATGATATTTTTTATCTAAACATTTCATCTCATCAGTATACATATTAATTGCACTTAAATCTTCCGGATACGCTTGCCTAAAGCATTCTGTTTTATATTTTTCCGTTTAGTATCTGCTCATGATCCTCCTTTTCTTGATGTTGATAAAACCAATAAATACCGCCGGCTAGAGATATAACCAAAATCAATATAAGACCAATCATCCAAAACTTTTTCATTTTTCTGTTCCTTTTATCATCTAATACCCATTTTTAGCTATATTAAGATAGAGTAAACGCTCTAACATTTGCATTAACATAAGCCCTTCATCATTATAAGGTAATAAGCTGGTAATTGAGCCACATTGCCCATAGCAATATTTATTAGCGGCATAAATATCATTATAAAAATTCCATATACCTTTTCGCGTTTGTTCAAAATATGCGAGCATCTGAGCTTGTTGTTTTTCATTAAAACCTTTTTGAATTTCTTGTTTGACAGCTTCTGCAAGACAATTATTTATTTTTATATTGCGTTCAATCATATCTTGCGTTGTTTGCGATTTATCATTTTTAACTTTAGTAACACATACATCAAAAATAGCCTGAGCTTCTTTTTTAGCCTGTTCTTTATTGGGGGCTTTTGCATGATGAAACTCAGTTAACTTATCCAATGCGGCACTTTTTTCATTGACCTCCACGCATACGTCGGCACAAACATTAAAGCTAAACAACAATGTTATTGCAAAGATAAAGACAAATCTTTTCATATTTCCGCTCCCAAGATATTGCACATAATTTTGTCACACATTGCCGATGAACAATGGCTTAAAAATTAAAGCCGCCATTTTTTGCCTCCAAAACATCAATCAATAAATTATACATATCTCCGCTTAACCTATGCTCCAACATCAATTTACCTAAAGACGCATCATTTTTATATTGATTTTTACATTTCGGCTCATCACTGTCTTTCGAACAAAAATATAAGGATTTATATAGATTAAATCTCGCATTTTCGTCCGCTTCAATATTTTTGGTAAAATTATCAATTTCATCCGGTCGTAAATAATCTTGAATTTGTTTCAAGATATTATCCTTAATACAATTTTTAATTTTACGCACGCGTTCAACATCGGCAATATTGCCAACAATGACGTTATTTTCATTGACTAATGAAATTTTTTTCTCACAATCTTCATAGATTGTTTTCGCCTGCTGTTCTGCCAACTTTTGAAGCATTAAATTTTCTTCTGCCTTGGCGGGGCTAGTCATAAAAAATATAGCTAACAGACATAAAATCTTTTCCATCATCACACTCCCAAGGTTAAGATAAATAAAGTATAAATATCAAAATTGAAAATATGGTTAAATAGCAATTTTAACCTGTTGTCATTGAGGGCAATAAGTCCAAAATTTTGCGCTAATTTTTTTATTGCAATTTCTATCAATTTGTAGTACTAAAAAGCCTATAAATTGTTATTAAGTTTATTACTATTGTGTAGCATAAGATTTAGAATCTTTTCTCTCTTAACATCTTTTTAGTCAATAACTGATAACTTATTAAATTGAATTTTTTAATCTTTAATTTCCAATAATATGAGTTATTTAACGTATCATGATTTTTTAGATTCTTACGAGTTAGATTCTATTAAAGAGGGAAATGAATCATGCAATTTCCCATGTTTTGAAACCATTGTAGCGAAAGATAGCTTTCGCAAAGAAGTAAAGTGCAACGTTGGCGGTCTTTTAGCTGCAAACGATTTTATCCCTGTTTCCGTTCATGCTGAAAACAAAAACAAATTTTTGGAACAAGTAAAACTCTTTAATTTTACCTCAGCCTTTGAAATATTAGCCTTGTGGGATATTATAGATAACTCCAAATTAAACTTATCCAAAGGCGAATTGAAAGAAATTGATAACAAAATTATGAGTATCAATTTGAAAAAATTACCAACAGATAATTTACAATTTATGATTGGTGTATTAACAAGGGCTGTAAGATATCTGGAAATTGATTTTAATGGTTTTTCACTTCGCATTACCGAACGGCAAAGCCGAAGAGAAATTGTTAACAGCGACACCGGTATAGAGCAAAATATCGACCTGATAAAAGCTCTGACTGAATGGACTGGTCCTCAAGGAGAAAAAGAAGAGTTAATAACAAAACTTTTTGCGCTGGAATAACATCTATCTTATCCGATTTATGGATAATCACTCTAAAAAAGGCACAACTGATAAAACCGTTTGTGCCTTTTTTTATACAAATCTTTGTTTCTGTAATAACTCAATCCGGTTGTTGGCCGTCATGCGCTTTCCACTGACACGGCAAAATTTCCATATGGCTGAAGGTAGCCTTGAAAGATGATTCTTCAGGGCTGCAGGCATAGATACCGAAACTTATTTTGTCGGTGGCTTTATTAAGGTGGCAAATCCGCATCTGTTTGAAGATTTTTCCGTCAACCGAGTTTTCAACACAAAAATCATCCTCGCGACGGCTCAAACGATACCACATAGATTTAATGTCCGCCGCAATTTCGGTTGTTGCCCAATCAGAATACCCCTCATTGGTCACCACACTGCCCAAATGTTGCATTTTTTCATTTTCATATTCTATTGAGGCTTTAAGCCAATTTTGGCTGTCCAAATAAAGCGCTACGCCGCATTGGTCAAAACGATGCTTGCTCTCAAACTCGGTTTTAACCACAAAAGAAAAGAATTTTTCATCCGTTTCCGTTTGCAAAACCGGCGCCGTATCATTTTGAAAATGATAATATGTTCTTTGCCACAAATCGGTATGCGGCTCGGTAATAATTTCAATTTTTTCATCAGAAATATTATATTTCTTGGGCTCACGCGTCCAAATCAGTTTGTTTGATATAAAATTCATATTTTGCCTCACCAATAAAACCTGTCAAAAGTATAAAATACACCTTTTCCCTGTCAAGAAAAAATAAACACTTGACTTAGAGTATGCTCTAAAGATTATGATAAGTCAGATTCTTAAATTTATAGAGGAGAAACAAGATGTTCGGATGCGCCGTCACCACTTCTGTTCTGGGCAGTTTGGCCGCTTTATTGCTGTTTTTAAGATATTGCGCTTTTCTGCCTTTTGCCCTCTGGGCCAAGGTTGGATTCTTTGTTCTTTTCATGCTGATAGGCTGCCTACCAATGTTGGCCGAATACAGCTTTGAAGAATATTTGGGCAAGTTTTACATCCCCTACCGTTATGTGCTCTACTTTTTGTTCATCACCATGGTCATCTTGTTTAGCTTGACCGTTGTTCGTGATGTGGTTTGGGGCGTTTTGCGCTTATTCTCCGCTGAGTTTCATCCCCTCTCCTCACCGAATTTAATGAAAATCAACCTCATCACCATTGTGCTGGCTTTTCTGATTGGTGGTGTGGCTTTATATGACGGCACCAAAGTTCCGAATGTGAAAAACATTTCGCAAACCAGCGCCAAAATTTTGCAAGATAAGAAGATTGTTCTGTTGCCGGATTTGCATATGCACCGCGCTTTGTCAGTAAAGAAATTGCAAGGCATTGTCGAGGCAACCAATGCCCAAAACCCCGATGTCATTTTGCTGATTGGCGACATGATTGATGATGAAATAGAGCGCGTGAAAGAGCAACTAAATGTCTTGAAAGGCCTTAAAGCCAAACACGGTGTTTATTTTGTTTCCGGTAACCACGAGTTTTATCACGATTTCAACAAATCCACTCAAGCCTTGCAAAATCTGGGTTTCAAATTGCTGGAAAATGAAGGCGTCAGCTTGGACAAAGACTTATATTTGGGCGGCATTCCCGATATTCACTCGCGTTACTTGAGCGGCAAAAATTATGATTTGAATAAAACATTTGCTCAAGCTAAACCCGAGCAATATAAGATTTTGATGTCGCACACGCCGGCAAATTTCAAAGAAACCCCGTTTGACCTGGAAGTTTCCGGCCACACCCACGGCGGACAAATCTTTCCTTTTGTCTTTTTCATCTACGCTCACGCACCTTATGTTGCCGGCTGGTATGATTTGAACGATACCGCCAAAATTTATGTCTCCCGCGGCGCCGGACAATGGGGTCCGCAAATGCGCTTTTTGGCACCGGCCGAAATCACGGTTTTGGAGCTCAAAGCCGCTCAACCTGAAAAAGGAAATCTAATCATGTCAAATAATGAAAACAAAAAAGCCAAAGTTTATTTCACGTCAAAAATCACGCCTGAGGCTTTGGTCGATATATATAATAAAGTCAACCAAAACATCACCGGCAAGGTTGCCATCAAATGGCACTCCGGCGAACCGCACGGCCCGAATATTTTGCCCATTCCGATGGTCAAAGCCATTCAGGCCGCCATTCCCAACAGCAATCTGGTTGAAACCAACACCTTGTACCAAGGCGGCCGTCACACCACCGAGCAACACCGCCAAACCTTAAAAATCAACGGTTGGGATTTTTGCAAAGTGGATATTATGGATGAGTTCGGCACCGTCATGTTGCCTGTCAAAGGCGGCAAACACTTTAAGGAAATGTCTGTGGGCAAAGGCATTTTGGATTATGATTCCATGCTGGTATTGACCCATTTCAAGGGGCACCCGATGGGCGGTTTCGGCGGCTCAATCAAAAACATTGCCATTGGCAACGCGGATGGCAAAATCGGCAAAGCCATGGTTCACGGCGCTGATGAGCATAGCCTCTGGAATGCCACTCAATCTAGATTAATGGAAAACATGGTTGAATCAGCCAAAGCCACGCTTGACCATTTTGGCGATAAAATCACTTATATTAATGTGTTGCGCAATATGTCGGTTGATTGTGATTGCATGGGCACCGCTGCCGCCAAAGTCAAAATCCGCGATTTAGGCATTTTGGCCTCAACCGATATTGTCGCCCTCGACCAAGCCTCAATTGATTTGCTGATGCAACAGCCCGAAAGCGAATTGCACGATATCAAAGAGCGCATTTTGAGCCGTGAGGGCTTGCACCAATTAGATTATGCCGAAGAAATGGGGCTGGGCACCAGAAACTATGAGCTCATCAACTTAGACACCGAACCTTCGGGTTATGACCAAGCCATTGCCGCGGTGAAAGGCGGCAAGGCTTCAGCCATGCTCGTCAAAGACAATCAGGTCGTGACTCAAGCCAGCGGCAAAGGCATTCTGCCGTTGTTGGAAATTTATGACAATCAGCCGGATGTTTTGGCAGACGGTTCACTGATTGACAAGGTCATCGGCCGCGCCGCCGCTTTTGTGGCCATAGACGGCAAAGTCCGCACGGTTTATGGCGATGTGATGAGCAAAGAAGCCTTGGACTTGTTGCAACAGCACCACATTCCGGCCACCTATGGTCAGCTGGTGCCACAGATTTTGAACCAAGCAAAAGACGGCCTCTGTCCCATGGAACAAACCGTGATTGGTATCCAAAACCCCAAGGAAGCCATCACCTTGCTCAAAGGCAAAATCAAGCAGATGCAAAAATAAGCCAAAGCCCCGACAATCAATCGGGGCTTTTTTTATCTTTTAACTTCATAACCTTGTTTATCAATATAAAACCAGTGCGGGCTCTGCCATATGTGATATTCTCCGTGCGAGCCTTCCACCTCGGCCAAATATCCCTGATGCGTTACCTTAGCCACCCCCTTGTGAAACGGATGCCCGAAAGCATATTGCGGTGCAATCACCACCTTGCCGTCCGGTGTGGCATAGCCGATTTTTCCGGTTGCGGGGTCAACAATCCGCACCAAACCCTCGTGCGTATAATCTTCAGCGTTATCATAATGATAAACTTCATAATGGTGCTCCAAATGGCAGCCATAAAGCAAAAACAGACCACATAAGCCCAGATATTTCATTTTTGACATTTTGTGTAAATCCTAGCGTTTTTTCAATTTTTTCAGATCTTGTTCAAAGCCGTCGGTTCGGCAAAAATGATAGATTCCGAAACTTTGAATATTATCAACGAAAGCCGAAGCAAAAGCCGATTGATAAATATTTCCCATCACCTTTTTTTCCATTCGAGAAGCATAGAGATTATCTTCCACTTCCGAAGTCATCACCTCATTTAAGAAACTAAATTGTTTAACCGATTGCCTGAGAAAATTTTGATACTCGGTCGGAATCTTGCTTCGGCAGTGCGGCGCCTTATTTTGAGCCAGTTGCTGAATAAATACCGCCGCCTGTTGCTTGCATTGTTCTTTTTCGGCCGAGGTTGTTTCTTTCAACAAATCGCAATAAGAATAATATTGCAATTGTCCGGCATCATTCCAGCGCAAACTATCGCGAAACAGTTTATGATAAACATTCACCAGCGCCAAAAATTGTTCATCAGATTTAACTTGCAGGTTTTTGGGCAAATATTTGGCATAATTAAAATAGCACACTTGCGATTTTTTAGAATTTCGGCGCGCCAAAATACATTCATCGCTATTATCCCGATTATTTGACAAAGAGGTCATAAAACAAGCCAAATTTTTATCCGGCTCGGTAAACTTCTGCGCAATTTTCAACAAATCGTCCTGCGGTGCGGCAAAAGACAAAAACAAAGAATTAATACCTTTGGCATCCTCACCGAATTGCGTAAAATCAACAACTTCCGCCTCACAAATATTTTTATGACTACTCAAAACGTAAAAATCGGAATAAAGCGCCAGTGTTTGAATAATATCCGGATTTTGGCTCAAATTCCGTTCCGCATTTTCAGCCGTTTTCAAATCGGTAATCACGGACGGCATATTTTGAAATTCCTGAGCCGAACAAAAAGGCGCTTCGGAAAATTTTTGTTGCAATTTTGCCGGCAGTTCTTGAGAGCTTGAGCGCAATCTGATATGCTCGCTTGCCCCTTTATCGGTCAACAATTCAACATCATAGAACCCATAATTTTGGGCAAAAGCAATATCTTTCACCGTTTTTTTGCCAACCGACAAATTTTCGTCATTAAACCAGTCGCAAACATAAAATTCCTGCCCGACATATTGTTCATTCAAAGCCGCCGTTGTTGAACAAGCCGTCAAACCGAGCAAGACCCCGCACAATTTTTTTAAATTCATATAATTTTCCTAAGATTTAAACAATTATCGTTGATTAACCAATTTTTTCAGCCACGGCAATTTGTCCGCAAGCTGAGTTTTTGTTTTTTCCGCTTCAGCCGATGTATAACTGTCAAAAGCCGATTCGGGCGCCAAAGAAAAATGCAAAGCCCCGTTTTCAAGCGGAATTTTCACTTTCACTTTTTTATCGGAGAAGTTATAAGCAAAAACTTTGATATTTCCTTTCATATCCGTGCGCGAAAAAGCAATCACCTCGTCATTTCCGGTTTCAAAGAAATGCACGTCGCCATATTCGTTCAAAAAGCTGTTTTTTCTTCTTTTCAGCAAACTTCTGGTTGCCTGCAACATGGAGTTTGGCTGTTTTTCCTGCACGTCAACCGCCAAAACGCGCTGTTCGGGCGTCGGGCGCAAAGCCATGCGGCGAGACACGTCATCATCTTTATAAGACTTGGCAAAACCGCCGCGCGCACCGTCCCAAGGCATTCCGGCATTGAGCCACACTTCTCGCGGATCAACATTATAATAATCAATAATATCATATCCCATACCGGTTTTGTTCCATTTATAAAAAGGAGCGAGCCAAACCGTATCCACGCCCAAATCTTTGACATAATCGGCCATTTCGGTAACCCCTTTCAAGTTACCGTAAGCGCCTTTATAAGGGTCGCTGTCACTTCCTTCTGCATAGTTAAAAGTCAGGGGATAAATCTCATAGATGATTTCATTGTTCATAGGGCAATACCTCTGAAAATTATTTTATTTTTATTCAATATATAAGCATTATAGCAAATAAATGGTTAAAATAAAACAGAAAAAAAATCTGCAAATTTTGCTTGGAAAAAAACAGATAATGGCCTAAGCTGAAAAAAAACGCATAAAGGAGGCAAAAAAAATGCAAAAAATCGGCATCATCGGCACCGGCATTTTCGGCACGGCCTTAGCCCTGACCGCCACCCGCGCCGGAAATCAGGTTCTTTGCTGGGACCGCAAAACCGAAATTGTCCGCGCCATCAACCAAAAGCACGTCAACGAGGTTCACCTGCCGCAAATTCCGCTTCCCGAAAGCATCACCGCTACCGAGAATCTCCAAGACATTTTTAACTTTGCCGATATCATTTTGCTGGTCGTTTCGGCACAAGCCACCCGCTCGGTTTTGCAAAACATCAAGCCTTATATCAAAGCAAACACGATTGTGGTTCTGTGTGCCAAAGGAATAGAGATGGAAAGCGGCAAAATGCTCTCGGAAATTGCCGCCGAAATCATTCCCGAGGCAACCATTGCCGTTTTGTCCGGGCCCGGCTTTGCCGTAGATATTGCAGAGTGCAAACTGGCCTCGGTCACCATTGCCTGCGCCAAAGAAGGCATCGCCAAAAAACTAACCGAATGTTTAGGCACAAAATCTTTCCGCCCCTACAGCACCAAAGACATCATTTCGCCGCAAATCGGCGGCAGTGTCAAAAACGTCATAGCCATTGCCTCGGGCATTGTTGAAGGCGCCCGATTGGGAGATGGCGCCCGAGCCGCCCTCATCACCCGCGGCCTAACCGAGATGATGCGTCTGGCCAAAGCCCTTGGCGGCAACTTAACCACGCTGATGGGTATGTGCGGCTTGGGTGATTTGGTTTTAACCGCCAACTGTCCGCAATCGCGCAATTTCAGTTTTGGTTACGAAATCGGAACCAGCGGCCAAGCCAAAGAAGTTTTGGCAAACAACACCCGCACGGTAGAAGGAATATATACCGCCAAAGCCGTTTTGAAACGCGCCCGCGAGCTCAATGTCGAAATGCCGATTTGCGAGATTGTCAATCGCATTTTGTTTGAAGGCATTTCCATCAACGCCGCCATGCAAGAGCTCATGTCCCGCCCCTACAAAGAAGAAGGTTTTTAAAAAAGACAAAGAGGTTAAACCAAAATGATTTAACCTCTTTTTCCTTAAAATTAGCGCCGAAAAAGATTAATCAACGAGATAAAATAATGCTCCTCTCTTGGAGAAAACGGATGCAAAGGATCTTCATCTTTACGACGAACTTCCAACATTCTCTCCAGTGGTAGTGCCAATTTTCCGCCCATACCGGCATCAATCAGCTCTTGAGCATGGACATGCAAGACCATAAATGTCTTTTCGCTTATCCAATCTCCCTTGAACATAAAATCAAACATCAAGGGGTGCGGCATAATACCAAGGTCAAAGCATTCCTCAATTTTATTGAACATAAAGGAACGCACCTCCTGATATTTTTCGCCCTGCCCGTTTTCATCATAGGTGCTGAGCATGAGAAGCGCCATTTTGCCAAAGAAATCATAATCCATCGGAGTGAGAACATCCCAATCAAATATAATTTCGTAATAGCTCATCGGTACCGGAATACCGGCTTTTTCCATTTTTTCCACGGCTTTCAGGGCCTGTTTGATGGTTTCTTTTTTAAGTTCGCGTATTTTTTGCAAGCTCAAAGCATGCTCGGCTTTTTGCTTCACAACGGCAAAATCACCTCCTCGCATCAAGGCAGCAAACGCTTCTTTGCGCAAATCGGCCGGCAGTTTTGCCAAAAACTCGCGTTCTTCCGCGGTCAATTTTCGCGTCACATCAATTGAACCTCGGTCCGGCTTCCGCAATTTGGAAATATGCCGATAAATTTCTTCAAAGGGTCTACCCTCATCAAACATTTGATAAGCAATATTTTTAAACTGCGGCTCCAGCCCATTGATATAGGCTTCTTTTACAATCTCTTCCATAATGATTAAAATTAAAAATTTTACAAACTTCTTTCAAAATACACCAAAATCGGCCATCAATCAAGACAAAAAATTTGACAAAATACAATTTTTGCCTTATTGAGGAATAAGAATAAAAATTATTTATAGAAATTATATCATGAAAACAATTATTATTTCAGCCGCAATTATCCTGATATTATGGATAATTTTTCATCGTCTTAAGATATATTGCCGCCGCCGAGCCGAGCTCAAACGCCAACAAGTGCTTGAGCAATATAAAAACCGACGTGTGGAATATTATCGCCAAGAGCGTCAAAAAATCTTGAATCACTATCGCGAGCGCGTTGCTTCGGGAAAGATGAGCCTTGCTGATGCCTTAAAAGACACCTCCTTTTTATTATCGTTCAACAGCGGCGGCGAACAAACCTGGCAACAAGAATATGCCGATTTCAAACAAGAAATGGAGCAACATTCCTAATTGCCGCACAAAAAAAACGTCATCAAAACTTTTTTTCAAGTCTGATGACGTTTTTTATCATAAAATAATATGCGGCACAAAATGAGACATATTGTCGGTAATCCGCGATGAAGTTTCTCTTATTCCCAAACCGCAAGGCTCACCGCCAATAACCCAGCTGCCGAGAACCGGATATTTTCCCTGATATGGCCGAATATCCACCAGTTCCTGATAGACATAGCCTTCCCGACCATATTCTCCGTCCGATTTTTCCAATATCACCCCGTTTTGAACCAACTCAACATTAGCCCCTTCACGCGAAAAAATCGGTTTTTTGCAATAAGAGCGCAATTTTTTCTCCTCGCGATAAGCCGGCAGAATATACGGGCTGTTGGGGAACATTTCATACAAAATCGGCAACATGGCTTTGTTGCTCATGAGGGCTTTCCACAAAGGCTCAATCCAGCACATTTCGGTTTGGCAAGCCTCGACACATTCTTCAAACATGTTTTCCCACGGATAAAGTTTAAACATACAGTTAATCGGCTCGCACCCGCAATACAAAGAACCATTTTCAAGTTCAATATCGCGAATATCCATCTCTGCCACATTCAAACCGGCCTTCATTGCCGTATCCAAGATATAATCAAGAGTAACATTGTCTTCCTGACAATCCGTGATTGAAGCAAAGTAATAACTATCACATTGATAAACCTCATGAATATCTTTCCAAGATTGGATTAAAGCCTCATGAATGGAGTTAAACTGGTCTGCCTGCGGAAAAAGCTCTTCTTTCCACTGCCATTGCACCAACGCCGCCTCAATCAGAGAGGTTGGCGTATCGGCATTAAACTCAAGAAGTTTCGGCACACCGTGGACATAAGCAAAATCAAAACGCCCATAGAGCGACAAATCATCTTCTTCCCAAGAACGGCGAATAGCCTCGCGCATTTCATAGGGAATGCAAAGCATATTGAGTTTCACATCATCATACAAGCAGGCTTCCACGGCCTGACAATACATATCATAACAAGCCTTGGTAGCTTTTTCGAGCTCATTGATTTCAGACATTTAAAAACAATAATAGGCATCTTCGAGCCAATAGTCTTCATGAAAACCTAATCCGAGTTCCTGAACTTTTTTTACATAATCTTGACGAGGTTTAATGATTTTTCTTTCCATAAATTGCAATAAATTTAAGCGCCGAAAGAGCGAGAAGAATGAGAACTGGTACCAAACACTTTTCCGGAAGTTCCGGAACCGGTTTTGCTTCCGACCCGCGAAGAGTTGGGTTTTACCGAAGCACGATAAGCCGACTGCGGAATATTAGCCGGTGGTGAGGTGGCCACGCCGCTGGCATTGGTCCACTTTCCGCTTCCCGGATAAAAATTAAAAGCTGACGCACTGCCGTAACCGGAAGAATGATAAGGATAAACCATCCAATAACCGCCGCCGGAGTTATAAACCCAACGGTTGCCGTTTTCATCTTTCTTTTCTTCCTTATCTTTAGGATTAGTGGGAAGAAAAGGCTTTGACGTACACGCGGAAAGAAACAAGGACAACCCTGCCGCCACCACATAAAAAGGCAATTTTCTTTTCATAAAAATAAAAATTTAATGATGAGACATAAAATTAATAAAAATGTTGCCAACATACACAAAACAAAGCCTTTCGTCAATCATAATTCTCATAGCAAAAATTTTTTGAAAATTAATAACTCCTAAATAAATTTTATGTATATTATAGGCATTATATATGAGTGAATATATGAGCTTTTCAGCCACCGGCAACCGAGTTTGGCCAAGAGCGCGTTTCATATATAATATTCTCGACATTAACTTTTAGAGGGTCTGTAATATGAAAAAAATATTGCTTAGCATACTGTTTTCCGTATGTGCAATAAGTTCAGCCATGGCAGTCTCTTCCGCCACACCGACTACCTATCCCGGAGCCACCGGATTTTGGAGCTGGTTTGAAGGAATGAATGCGCTGACGGTGGTTTTTGCCAGCCTGTGCGTCTTTGCCATTGCTTATCGCTTTTACGGAATTTTTGTAGCAAACAAAGTCCTGCGTCTGGACGCCAACCGTGTCACACCGGCAGTTAAATATGCCGATGGACATGACTATGTCAAAACCAACAAAAACGTCTTGTTCGGACACCACTTTGCCGCCATTGCCGCGGCTGGTCCGTTGGTAGGACCGGTTTTGGCCGCCCAATTTGGTTTTATGCCCGGTGCTTTGTGGATTTTGGTGGGTTGCGTTTTAGGCGGTGCCGTCCATGATATGGTTGTCATTTTTGCCTCCGTCCGCCACAAAGGCGAGAGCTTGGCCACCATTGCCGAAAGAGAGATTGATCCCTTCACCGGAACGGTTGCCGGCTTTGCGGTTTTGTTCATTTTGTTGTTGACCTTGGCCGGTTTGTCTTTGGCCTGCGTCAGTGCCATGCACAATGCCCCCTGGTCTTTGTTCATTGTTGCCATCACCATGCCGATTGCCATTTTAATGGGCTTGATTATGCGCTACAAAAAGAACAACGGCATCATGCTCGCCAGCATCATCGGTATTGCTTTGCTGGTTTTGGGCATCATCTCCGGACATGACCTGATGAAACCGGAAAACTTGGGTTGGATGTTTGATTGGGACAAAGACACCGTTTCCATCGCCATTCCGCTCTATGGTTTTGTCGCCTCGGTTTTGCCGGTATGGTTGTTGCTCGTTCCGAGAGACTATTTGTCCACCTATCTTAAAATCGGCACCATTTTGATGTTGGCCTTGGGTATTGTTTTTGTACACCCGACCATCACCATGCACGTTTTCACCCCGTTCATTTACGGCGGCGGCCCGGTTATTAACGGACCTGTTTTGCCGTTCATTTTCATCACCATCGCCTGCGGTGCCATCTCCGGCTTCCACGCCATCATCGGCACCGGAACCACCCCGAAGATGATTGGTAATGAAAAAGAAATCTTGTTTGTAGGCTATGGCGCCATGTTGACCGAAGGCTTTGTTGCCATCATGGCTTTGATTGCCGCCTGCACCATGATGCCGGGTGACTATTTTGCCATCAACGCTTCGCATGATGCTTACCAAGCCTTGCTCGCCGCTCATCCGAACTTTGCCGTAACCGACTTGCCGTATTATGAAGAACACATCGGCATTGACCTCCACGGCAGAACCGGTGGTGCAGTTTCTTTGGCCGTTGGTATGGCTCACATTTTCAGAAACATTCCTTATATGGACAATCTGGTGGCCTACTGGTACAACTTCGCAGTCATGTTTGAAGCCGTCTTCATCTTAACTGCCGTTGATGCCGGCACCCGTGTGGGACGTTTCTTCTTGCAAGAAATGCTCGGCAAGGTTATGCCTAAATTCAACGAAAAAGAATGGATGCCGGGTGTTGTCATCACCAGTGCCGTCTTCACCTTCCTGTGGGGCTATCTGGTTTACACCGGCAACATTTCAAGCATTTGGCCGTTGTTTGGCTTGAGCAACCAATTGTTGGCTGCTTGTGCCTTGATTGTTTGCACCACCATGTTGCTCCGTCTCAACCGCGGCAAATATGCGCTCACGGTTGCCATTCCGGGCATTTTCATGGTGATTGTCACTTTCTGGGCCGGCTATTTGCAAGTCTTCACCCAATATCTGCCGGCAGGTCAAAACTTGCTTGCCGTCTTGGGCTTAATTGTCATGTTCTTAATGGTCATCGTTTTGGTCGGAGCTTTCCGTAAATGGGCTCAATTAATGAAGATTAAAACCACCGTTAAAGATGAATATGGTGAAGAAGTCAAAGCTCTGGCCGTTGAATAACGCGCCGGAAAAGCACACAAAAAAAATCCCTCGGAAATGCCGAGGGATTTTTTTTATTCTTGCAAAACTTACGGAATATAAACCGTATGCAACATATTGGTTCTTCCTTTAATATTAAGCGGGAAACCGGCGGTGATGATAATATGGTCGCCGGACTTGGCCAAACCGCTTTCTTTGGCAATTTTAACCGCCACTTTCTCAATTTTATCAAAGCTCTTAAAGCCTTCTTTATTGATAAAACTTTTCACACCCCAAACCAGTGCCATTTGGTGCGCCACTTTTTCATCCGGCGTAATGGCAATAATCGGCAGGTTCGGACGCTCTTTAGCGGCCAGCAAGGTTGTAAAACCGGAAGAAGTAAAGGTGACGATTCCGGCCACTTTTTCCAAAACCGAAGCCACTTCGCTGGCGGCAAAAGTGATTGAATCAGCCTCACCGCAACAGCATTGTTTTTTGCGAGAACGTTCCATCAAAGAATAGAACAAATCATCTTTTTCCACTTGCGTGATGATGTTATTCATCATCTGCACGGCCTCAACCGGATATTTTCCGGCGGCGGTTTCGGCAGAAAGCATCACCGCGTCGGCACCATCATAAACAGCGGTGGCCACATCGGAAACCTCGGCACGGGTCGGGGTCGGATTATTGATCATCGATTCGAGCATTTGGGTGGCCACAATCACCGGACGGGCATATTTGCGGCAGCAGGTGACAATACGTTTTTGCAAAACCGGCACGGTATAAACCGGGCATTCCACGCCCAAATCACCGCGAGCCACCATAATGGCATCCGATTCTTTGATAATATCTTCCAGCTCATCAATTGCGCTGGGTTTTTCGAGCTTGCTGACGAGCATGGCCTTACCGTTAATCAGTTTTTTGGCCTCGCGCACATCGGCGGCTTTTTGCACAAAAGACAAGCCAATCCAGTCCACACCGAGTTTCAAGGCAAATTTCAAATCATCTTTATCTTTTTCGGTAATGGCGGAAATCGGCAATTGTGTATTGGGAAGGTTAACGCCTTTGTGGGCAGATAAGAACCCGCCGACCACCACGGTTGTATCGGCATAATCTTTGCCGACTTTGTCAACATGGAGTTTGATATTGCCGTCATTCAAGAGCAAATCATCACCGGCTTTCAGGGCGGCAAAAATCTCTTTATGCGGCAGGTTGACGCGCTTTTCATCACCGGGAGTTGGGTCCAAATCCAAACGATAAGCCTGTCCCTCTTTCAAATCCACGCCTTTACCGTTGGCAAAAACGCCGACCCGCAGTTTTGGACCCTGCATATCAGCCAAAATGGAGATGAAGCGACCTTTTTCTTTTTCCAGTTTACGAATAAAATTAACGCGTTCTTTATGTTCTTCATGGGTTCCGTGGCTAAAGTTCACACGAAAAGCATCAACACCGGCATCAATCAGTTTTTCAATCTGCTCTTTACTGGCAGAAGAAGGACCGATGGTAGCCAAGATTTTAGTTTTAGTTCTTTGCGGCATAATTTATCCCTCACAATTCAATCTAACTCTTTGCACTATACAGCAAAATAAAATAAAAGCATTAAAATTTATCTAAGTTATGCAAAAAAGATTTTTCTTGTCAAAAAAACATTTGCTTGCTATTCTCATCAGCAATGTGGATGAAAAAATTTTTTTAGAGGAGATAACCATGGCTGATGAAGAAAACAGCAACAACGAAGTTGGCGGAATTGCCGCTGACAGATTGCGTTCTTTAATTGAGAGAATTGAGCGTTTGGAAGAAGAAAAAGCCGCCATTGCATCTGACATTCGCGATGTATATGCCGAGGCCAAATCCGCAGGTTTTGATGTCAAGATTATGCGAGCCATCATCAAACTGCGCAAGATGAATGCGGCCGACCGCGATGAGCAAGAATATTTGTTGGATGTTTACAAAAAAGCCTTGGACATCTAAGCCAAAAGATAAAGATACAAAAAAAGAGCAATTTTTCATTGCTCTTTTTTTTGTTTTAAAGTTGAAAGACAACCCCGATAACCGCGGAGATGACAATATAAAAAATCGGGCTTTTTTTGTAAAAATGAATAGCGCCCCAAAAAAGCCCAAACATCACCAGCGTTTTCCAGTCAATCACCGCCAGTTTGGCCACTTCCCATCCGGCAAAAAGAATAAGGGCAATCACCGCCGGCCGAATGCCCGATAACACACTGTCCACCCAAATATTGTCACGAAACTTGTTCAAAAGTTTGGAAATCAGCATAATGATAATCACCGAAGGCGTCACCAAACCGAGCGTGGCCACAATCGCCCCGCCGACACCGGCCGCTTTGAAACCGGCATAGGTTGCCATGTTCACCCCGAGTGGCCCCGGAGTGGATTCGGAAATGGCAATCATATCGGCCAAATCTTTGGCCGTAAACCACGGATAAACCTCAGCCAAATCAAACAAAAACGGCACGGTCACCAAGCCGCCGCCAATCGCGAACAGCCCGATTTTGAAAAACTCGTAAAACAAAATGAGATAAATCATTTCTTTTCTCCCTTCTGTTTGCCGAATTTATAAATACCGATTCCCGCCGCCGAGGCCAAAACCACAATCCATATTGCCGAAAGATTGAGCCACAAGAGCAACGCCGTACTGATGAAGAAAATCGCTAAAGCCCATCTGTCTTTGATTCCTTTTTTCCAAAGCCCGAGCAATGTATCGGCAATCAAGGCCGTCACCGCCACGCGGATTCCGGCAAAAGCATAGCCCAAATACGGATTATGCATATATTTGGCCAACACCGCCGCAATCAACATGATAATCAGCAATGACGGCATAATCATGCCCAAGGTGGAAATACACCCGCCGACAACCCCTTTTTGCTTATAGCCGATAAAAGTGGAAACATTGACGGCAATCACCCCCGGTGTGCATTGCCCGATGGAATAATAATCCAAAAGTTCTTCATCGGTGGTCCACTTGCGCTTTCGCACCAGTTCATCTTGCAACAATGGCAGCATCGCATAACCACCGCCAAAGGTAAATAAGCC
>CALXPK010000036.1 GCA_944390265.1 uncultured Alphaproteobacteria bacterium
ATCGCGAATTGGCTGACAGATTGGTGCCCTATGTTGTCAATATGGGCTTTACTCATGTTGAGGTTTTGCCTTTGGCCGAACACCCGTTGGATGCCTCTTGGGGCTATCAAGTCACGGGAATGTTTGCCCCCACGTCACGCTTCGGCACACCGGATGATTTTCGCTATATGATAGAAAAATTCCACCAAGCCGGCATTGCCGTGATTATGGATTGGGTTCCGGCACACTTTCCCAAAGACGGCCATGGCTTGGTTGAGTTTGACGGTACCCATTTGTATGAACATGCCGACCCGAGAAAAGGCGAACACACCGATTGGGGTACCAAAATTTATAACTACGGTCGTACCGAAGTTTGCAATTTCTTGTGTGCCAGTGCACTTTATTGGTTGAAAGAATATCACATTGACGGTCTGCGTGTTGATGCCGTGGCTTCCATGCTCTATCTGGACTATTCGCGCAAAAACGGCGAGTGGATTCCCAACATCTACGGCGGCAACGAAAACTTGGAAGCCATTGCTTTCTTGAGAAAGATGAATGAGCTGGTTTATGGTCAGGTCAAAGGGGCGGTGACCATTGCCGAAGAGTCCACGGCATGGCCGATGGTTTCGCGTCCGACTTCCATGGGCGGCTTGGGCTTTGGCTATAAATGGAACATGGGCTGGATGAACGATACCTTGAAATATATCAGCCATGATCCGGTGCATAGAAAATATCACCACGGCATGTTGACCTTTGGTCTGCTCTATGCTTTCAACGAGAACTTTATTTTGCCGATTTCGCACGATGAAGTGGTTCACGGCAAAGGCTCCATGCTCTCCAAAATGCCGGGCGATGAATGGCAAAAATTTGCCAACCTGCGTGCATATTACGGCTTTATGTTCACCCACCCCGGAAAGAAACTTTTGTTCATGGGTTGCGAGTTCGGACAAGATTGGGAGTGGAATGCTGAAGAAAGCCTGCGTTGGCACCTGCTGGAATATCCGATGTATAAAGGCATGCAAAATTGCGTCCGCGATTTGAACCTGATGTATAAGGGCAATCCGGCTTTTTATGAGGTCGATTTTGACTATCGCGGTTTTGAGTGGATTGACCATAGCAATGCCGATGACAGCGTCATTGCCTATATGCGCAAAGCTCAAGACCCCAGAGATTATATGGTTGTCATTTCAAACTTCACGCCGGTTGTCAGACACAATTATCGCATCGGTGTCAACGAGCTCTGCCAATATCAAGAAATTTTCAACAGTGATGATAAAAACTATTGGGGCAGCGGTGTAAAAAATGAAGGCCCGATTCAGGCCGAAACCCAAGATTGGAATTGCAAACCATATTCCATTCAGGTCACCTTACCGCCGCTCGCAACAATCGTTTTGAAGCCGATAAGATAAGGAAAATATAAACACGGGAGAAAAATATGGCCAAGATAAAACCGCAATCGGGAAGCCCTTATCCTTTGGGTTCGCATTATGACGGACAAGGGGTGAACTTTGCCATATTTTCTGCCCATGCCCAAAAGGTGGAACTTTGCTTGTTTGATAATACCGGCATTGAAGAAATATCTCGTTTTGAAATCACGGAATGTGACAACAACATCTGGCATATTTATCTGCCAAATATTGCCCCCGGTCAAGTATATGGATATCGCGTTTACGGTCCCTACAAACCGGAGGAAGGCCACCGCTTCAACCCCAACAAACTGTTGCTGGATCCCTACGGCAAAAAACTGGTCGGAAAGTTGATATGGCATAAAGCCTTGTTTGGCTATGATATAGACAGTCCGGACAAAGACTTGTCTTTCAATGAGCTCGATAGTGCTCCATATGTTCCAAAATCCGTGGTTGTGGCCGATGATTATGATTGGAGCGATGATGTGCGTCCCGATACGCCGTTTGAAGATACGGTCGTTTATGAAACCCATCTGCGCGGCTATACCAAACTTCATCCCAAAGTGCCCGATGCCAAAAGAGGCACCTTTGCCGGTTTTAACAATAAATCGGTTTTAGGCTATTTGCATTGGTTGGGCGTGAGTGCGGTTGAGTTTTTGCCCGTTCATGCCTTTTTCGGCAATCGGCACAAAAAAGGTTTTGTCAAAGACAACTATTGGGGCTACGAGAGTTTCAGCTTTTTTGCCCCTGAGCAAAATTATATGGCCGGCAATGATTTGTCCGAGATAAAAGACATGGTCAAAGCCATGCACAAACAAGGGCTGGAAGTGTTTTTGGATGTGGTTTACAACCACACCGGAGAGGGCAACCAACTGGGGCCGACCATCTGCTATCGCGGCATAGATAACGCCAGTTATTATTGCCTCAATAAAGAGAACAAAAGATATTATTACGATTCCACCGGTTGCGGCGCTTCGTTTAATTTGGAAAATCCGTTTGTCTTAAAATTGGTGATGGATTCTTTGCGCTACTGGTATGAAGAAATGCATGTTGACGGATTCCGCTTTGACCTGGCCACTACCTTGTGCCGCGTCAATACCGAGTTCAAACAAGAATGCGGATTTTTATATGCCGTCAAGCAAGATCCGGTATTGTGCCATGCCAAATTGATTGCCGAACCTTGGGATGTGGGCTACGGCGGCTATCAGGTCGGGGCTTTCATGTCCGGTTGGGCCGAGTGGAATGACAAGTTCCGCGATGTGGTGCGTCGCTTTTGGAAAGGCGATGAAGGACAGGTGTCTGGGCTGGCCAGCCGCATAGCCGGCTCCAGCGATGCCTTTAATCATAGCAACCGAAACATTTGGAGCAGTGTCAATTTTGTAACCGCACACGACGGATTCTGCATAAGAGATTTGGTCAGCTACAATCAAAAACACAATCTGGCCAATAATGAAGACAATCGAGACGGCACGGACAGCAACTGGAGCTGGAACTCAGGCGTGGAAGGCGAGACCGACAATTCGGTCATTATGGACAATCGTCTCAACCGCATGAAGGCCATGTTTTCAACCCTACTTTTGTCTTTTGGCACACCGATGCTTGTGGCCGGAGATGAGCTGGGCCACACCAATTTGGGCAACAACAATCCCTATTGTCAGGACAATGCCATCACCTGGCTCAACTGGGAGGGCTTAAACCGTGTGGATAGAAGGTTGGCGCACTTTGTCAAAAAAATGCTGCGCTTGCGCAAAAATTTGCATATTTTTGAGCGCAAAAAGTTTTTCACCGGTTTTCCGTTTGACAAGAGCAAAATCAAAGATATCACCTGGTATAAAGAAACCGGAGCCGAAATGACAACCCTCGATTGGAATGATCCGCACCGCAAAAGTTTGGCCTATAGCGTATATAGCGGCAAAAAATATGTTTTTTGCATTTTGAATGCCAATGCCAAAGACATGAACTGGCAGTTGCCCGATATTGATAAAAAATATGTATGGAAGTTGGCCTTTGACAGTTCGGAAAAATTCATGGCCAAGACCGCCGTTTGCAGCAACCAAAAAATAACGGTTCCGTCTTGGAGCGTATTATTATTTGAGATTGAAAAGTGAATATTGGAGTAATTTAATATGGACAGCGCGTTAAATATTTTAGCTGAAAAATTGGGAATAGCCACGCATTTCACGGATGGTAGCCAAGAACGCAAAGAATATGTGGTTGATGAAAAGACCATCAAATTTTTAGCCGAAAAAATGGGCTATAAGGCCGAGACGGAAGAAGATATAAATAATTCCATCATGGCCATTGAAAAACGCCGTTGGCAGCAGTCGATGGAAAAAATTTATGTGGTTGAAGAAGGAGATGTTCGGTTTGATTTGGTGATACCGGCCGAACAAGAAAATGAAGATTTTGCCCTCCATTTGAGTTCAGACAAAAACCAAGTTCCGGAACCGGTTTCTTTTGAGGTTGTCAATGATGAAGAATATCAGCTGATAGGCAAAACCAAATATGTCCGTCTTAAATTTATCATCACCTCCAAATTGGAAGTCGGCTACTATGATTTGATGCTGACGGTTGCAAACAAACATTATAAAACCATTTTGGCGGTATGCCCGCAAAAATGTTGGCAAAACGAGGCCTTGGATAAAAAAACTTGGGGCTTTGCCCTGCAGTTATATTCGGTCAAAAGCAAGCGCAACTGGGGCGTGGGCGATTTCACCGATTTGCAAAATTTCACCAAAATGGCAGCCAAATCCGGTGCAGATATAATAGGGCTTAATCCGCTGAATGTCTTGAGTCACGATTTTCCGGAAAATGCCAGCCCGTATCAGTCCATCAGCCGTCTGTTTTTGAACCCGATATATATTGACGTTGAGGTTGTTCCCGAGTTCAAACCGGAAGACATTGCCGATATCAAAGACGATATTGAGGAGTTTCGCCAAAGCGAATTGATTCAATATGAGCATATTTATCCGCTCAAGGTCAGAGTTTTGCAAAAATGCTATGAGCGTTTCAAACAAAATCAGGTTTCGCCGCGCCATGCCGCATTTGAAGCCTTTGTCAAAGAGCAGGGGGTGGAGCTGGAGCGTTTGGCCGTATTCCAAAGTTTGTATCACAAGTTTGTGCAAGAAAACAAAGGCGGCTGGAAGTTTTGGCCGGAAGAATATCGCACACCGAACTCTTTGGCCGTCAGAGAATATGCCAAGGAACATATTGATGAAATAAACTTTTTCAAATTTATGCAATTTGAGGCCGATCGCCAATTTTCACAAGCCGAAAAAGCCGTAAAAGACAGCGGCATGAAAATCGGTTTCTATCGCGATTTGGCGGTGGGTGTCGGACAAGACAGCGTTGAAGTTTGGACGGAGCCAGATTTGTTCTTCAAAGATGCCGGTGCCGGCGCTCCGCCTGATGCCATGTTCCCAAACGGCCAAAAATGGGGTTTGGGCGCATTTCTTCCCAATGCCTTAAAAGAGATGGCCTACAAACCGTTTATCAAAATTTTGCGCGCCAACATGCACAATGCCGGAGCCTTGCGTATTGACCACGTGATGAGCATGATGCGCTTGTTCATCATTCCCGATTATTTAAATATTGGCACCTATATTTATTATAATTTCAAAGACATGCTCAATATTGTGGCCTTGGAAAGCGTTCTGAGTCGATGCACCGTAGTCGGCGAAAGTTTGGGCAATGTGCCGGCCGGCTTTTTGGAGGCCTTGGAAAGCAAAAATATCTATGCTTTGAGTGTTTTGTGGCTTGAAAGATATAATGACGGCTGGGGCGATTTCAAAATGCCCGATGCCTATCCGCCGCGGGCTTTTTCATCCATCGGCACGCATGATATGCCGCCGCTCAAAATGTGGTGGTTTGGTTATGATATTGAACTCTCATATCAGCTGGGCATCATTGAAAATGAAGAAAAGAAAAATGCCGCATATAAGAGCCGCGAAAATGATAGATGGCATATGCTGAAAATGTTGGATGATGCCGGCGTATGGCCGCAAGATAAACCCAGAAAAGGCAATTATATTTACGGCGAAGGATATCCGGAAGGCATTGAAGAAGCCGTGAATGCGTTCATGGCCAAAACCAATTGTCCGGTCTTTTTGGCCGAGTTGGAAAACATTTTGCATGTGGAAAAGCGGCAAAATCTTCCCGGCACGGACAGAGATTTGCACCCCAACTGGAGAAGACGTCTGCCGGTTGATTTGGAAGATTTGAGCGAAGATATCGCCTACCGGCGCAATATCAAAGCCATCAACGCAATCCGCTAGAAGAGGCTTTCTGCCAAAAAAACTCTCGGCAACAAACCGAGAGTTTTTTTTAGTTGCTAAAAATTTTTTCAAGCCGCAAAAAAAGCCTTGTCGTGAAAGACAAGGCTTATGAGTCAGAAGTTAATCTTATTTTTTTTCATCCGGATCACGCAAAACATAACCGCGGCCCCAAACGGTTTCGATATAGTTTTTGCCGCCGGAGGCTTTTTCCAATTTTTTACGGAGTTTGCAGATAAACACGTCAATAATTTTGAGTTCGGGTTCATCAATACCGCCGTAAAGGTGGTTCAAGAATTGGTCTTTGTTGAGGGTTGACCCTTTGCGCAAAGACAAAAGCTCCATAATGCCGTATTCTTTTCCGGTCAGGTGCAAAGTTTTGGTGCCGACGGTTACGGTCTGGGTGTCCAAATTGACCTCAACGTCACCGGTACGGATGATAGAGTTGGAGTGACCTTTAGAGCGTCTGACCACGGCCTGAATGCGAGCCAAGAGCTCAGATTTGTCAAAAGGCTTGGTCAGGTAATCATCAGCACCATAGCCCAAGCCTTTAACTTTTTTATCGGGTTCTGTCAAACCGGAGAGGATGAGAACCGGCGTTTCAACCTTAGCGGCACGCAAATTCTTCAACACTTCATAGCCGTTCATATCCGGCAGCATCAAATCCAAAATGATGATATCATAATCGTACAATTTTCCGATTTCCAAGCCATCTTCACCCAAATCGGTGGTATCTACAATCATGCCTTCTTTCTTAAGCATTGTTTCAATACTTTGAGAAATGGCATAATCATCTTCAACTAACAAAACGCGCATCGACAACATCCTCAAAAAACATTAAAACCAAATATGCAAGTATCATATCGCGTAAAAATTAATTTGTTAACTTTTTTGACGAGGCTGTTAATAATTATTAATAAAAAAATAATAAGTCCGGCAAAGATTGTGAATAACCGCAGGGCCGGGCTGAAATTTAAGATAAACTATGCTGAAAACAAAATAGATGTTTGAAAAAGAGCGGAGAAAAAGTTTAGTCTGAAGTCGTGGAAAATA
>CALXPK010000037.1 GCA_944390265.1 uncultured Alphaproteobacteria bacterium
AAATACGCAAATAATTGTTGCTGATGGTGATGCTAATGGCTATGATACACCGGCTGCTGATTATGCTTATTTTTACTCGACTAAAGGAACAACCGCCGGAGACTGGTATTTAGGCGCTAAAGGAGAAGTAGAACTTACACAAAAAGACAACTATACAATAAACCAAACCTTAAAAAAAGTCTCGAACATACAAATTACACAAGGTCATTATTGGACATCTTCCGAAAATGATAACTATTACGCTTGGTCTGATACAAACGAAGGCAAAGATAATAGTTATAATGTCTATCCAATCATTAATTATAGTGATGTTGGTAATTGTACACCAAATCCTTGTGATGGTTTTACTTTAACTTCTGAACCCAGCAATGCCAGCTACCAATCTTGTACTATCAAAAATGCAGATTGTTCTACAGGTGAAACAAAATATAAAATTACTTCTTGTAATACCGGATATCACTTATCTGGCGATAAATGCGCACCTGACTGTGAAGTAAAAACTTGTTCAGAATTTACTCTATCTTCTTGTCCGACACATGGGCAGTGTGACCAATGTACTCCCGAGTATTCTGATTGTTCAACCGGCAGCCCTAAATACAAACTCACCGGTTGTGATGACGGATATGAAATGGAAGGTAATACTTGCGTAGAGGCTTGTGTTAATACTTGTAAAGATACATTTACCGGAACATTGCCGGCTAATGCAAGTTATATTACAGAAGCTTGTTCTGCTTGCGGACAAACAACGCAAATCAAAACCGGTTGGAAATGTAATTCCGGTTATAGCAAAAACTCTACCGGAACTGCCTGTATTTCTCAATGCGAAAAGGAATTGGAAGGGGCTTTGGTGGTAACAAACTCAAGCCAACTTTCACAAGCTGAAAGCAACAATAGTAGCGATATTGTTGTAATTGACGGCAATATTTCTGTCGGTTCTTTCTCGGCAAAAAAGATGGCTTATGTTTCTATTGAAGCATATGCTCCTTCTTGCAATAGAACAGCTTCTATCAGTTTTACCAATTTAACTTTTGCCGGCAATAGCACTTTTGCCATTCCGGTTTCGGCTCAAAAAGTATCTGTTGGTAACAATATTTCTGCAACTTTCCAATCCGATTTCAGTGCAACAGAAGTTGTTTTAAGTGGAACTTCGGCTATTGATTTAGGTGTTAACGGCTCTATTGGCAAATTAACACTTAGCGGCAACTCTTATGCAATGCAACTTTATTCAGGTGGATATTTAACGGGGCTCCCGTGGTCTCCTCCCAACAGAACCAGCCGTGGCTCTATTTCTATTAACAATTTTTCTACATCTGGAGCAAATTTCGGCATTATCCAATTAGAAGATGTTAAAATTACAATGCCGGCATCTCTTTTGAATGCTTTCAGAAATAGTGATTCTGTTATTCTTTATGGTACGGATTTAAGTTATAGCGGATCATTAAATAAAATAATTGATTTTACCGCAGAAGAAGGTGAATACACTGATGAATCTTGCGTAAACAATATTTGTACATCTTTCTCAACAATCAGATGCAGTCGCAACGGCTGCTACTAATTATAAAAATCCCCTTTGAATGTTCTTTCAAAGGGGATTTTTTTATTAATGCCTTGTAGAAAACCACCACTTTAGTGGTGGATGAATAAAAAGTCGGCGATATAATAAAGGTATGCAATTTGTAGAGAGTTCACATAGCGTATACAGTTTAAGTTACCACATAGTATGGGTAACGAAATATCGCCGACGTATCCTAAATCCCGGCGTCGTTGATTATTTGAAGAGCATTTTCCCGAAGCTACTAAGAAGTATCCCAGGAGTAGTCATTGAAGAGATTGGCTTTGATAAAGACCATATTCATTTTGTAATGATAATTCCACCCAAATATAGCATATCAGATGTGGTAGCAAAATTAAAAAGCCAATCGGCTTCAATGATGAGAACGCGTTATAATTGGTTATCAAAGGTGTATTTTAAGGAAAATGTAGTTTGGTCAACAGGATACTTCGTTAGTAGCGTTGGTGCGAACGAAGAAGTAATTAAAAATTATGTAAAGTATCAAGGACAAAGGGATTTAGGTCAACTCCGCTTGGAGTTGTAAAGAAAGGCACCTTTAAGGTGCCTTTCCAAGAACCCCGGGTTTACCCGGGGATATCTATTATTCTTAATTAAACTTGCCGTGGCAATGTTTGAACTTTTTGCCGCTGCCGCAAGGACAAGGATCATTTCTCGCAACCTTACCCCAAGTTGTGGGGTCTTTGGGATCAAACGGCTTATATTGGAACGGGGTTTGCTTCTCGCCCTCTTCTGGTTGCGGCGCTTGGGCCGGACCGCTCATGACCGAATCCGGCGTTTCATGCACTTCTTTATAATTTTGTTGTGCTTGCGGACGGCTCATGCTCTCGGCCGAATTGCTTTGAATTTGCGCATGACAAATTAAGAAAGTCACTTTCTCGCGCAGCTGATTGAGTAAATCGGCAAACATATTGAACGCTTCTTTCTTATATTCGTTCAGCGGATCTTTCTGACCATAAGCACGCAAGACAATGGTATGACGCATCAGCTCGAGTGCGGCAATATGGTCTTTCCAAAGCTGATCAAGCACTTGCAAAAGAATAGATTTCTCCACAAAACGCATCACCGGCGCCGGCACATCTTTGTTGCGCTCGGTCAAAGTTTCTTCCATGGCATCGACAATCTTTTGCGCAAACATATCGGCCGTCAGCTCCTGGCCTTTAGCCATTTCTCTTAACGGAAAGCTCATGCCGATGGTGCGGTTCAAATCTTGAGCCAAACCATCCAAATTCCACTCACTGGCCATGGTGCCGTAAGGCGCATATTGATGAACCAAATCATCAACAAACTCATCGCGCATATCTTGAATGGTTTCGGAAACATCATCTGCTTCCATCAATTCTTTACGTTGTTCGTAAATCACTTTGCGTTGGTCATTCATCACGTTATCATACTTGAGCAAGTTTTTACGAATATCAAAGTTACGCTCTTCCACTTTGCGTTGAGCTTTTTCCAGTGCTTTGGTAATAAACGGATGCACCAAAGCCTCACCTTCCGGCAAGCCTAAGCGCTGCAACATCACGCTCATGCGCTCGGAACCGAAAATGCGCATCAAGTCATCTTCCAAAGAGAGGAAAAACTTAGAGTGTCCGGGGTCACCTTGACGACCGGAACGACCGCGCAATTGGTTATCAATACGGCGGCTTTCATGGCGTTCGGTACCAATCACATACAAACCGCCGGCTTTCAGAGCTTCTTCTTTGGCCTTCTCCACATCTTCTTTGATTTTGGCACGAAGTTCGGCAACTTGCTCCGGCGTTTCATCACCTTTCAAAGTTTCTTTCAAACGCATTTCCACATCGCCGCCCAGCGGAATATCAGTACCGCGACCGGCCATATTGGTGGCAATGGTAATTGCCCCCGGCACACCGGCTTGGGCCACAATAGCAGCCTCGCGCTCATGATGACGTGCATTCAAAACCTCAAAATGCACGCTGGAACGTGCGCGCAATAAATCAGCCAAAAGTTCGGATTTTTCAATTGAAGTGGTACCAACCAAAACCGGTTGATTGCGCTTGTGGCACTCTAAAATGGTGTTGATAATGGCATTATATTTTTCTTTGGCGGTACGATAAATTTCATCATGCTCGTCAATACGGATAACCGGACGATTGGTCGGAATTTCCACACAATTCAGGCCGTAAATTTCATTAAACTCGCCTTCTTCGGTCATAGCCGTACCGGTCATACCGGAAAGTTTGGGATAAAGGCGGAAATAGTTTTGGAAGGTGATGGAGGCCAAGGTTTGGTTTTCAGATTGGATCGGCACACCTTCTTTGGCTTCAATGGCTTGGTGCAAACCATCGCTGTAGCGTCTGCCTTCCATCATACGGCCGGTAAACTCATCAATAATCACCACCTTGTTGTCTTTGACAATATAGTCAATATCGCGGATATGCATTTTATGTGCACGCAAGGCTTGGTTAACATGGTGAACCAGCGTTACATTATTGATATCATACAAGCCGCCTTCTTTAATCAGGCCGACCTCTTTTAAGAGTTGTTCCACGTGCTCTTGTCCGGCTTCGGTCAAAACCACGGTTTTGGCTTTTTCATCTTTTTCATAGTCAGTTTCAAGCAGATGCGGAATGATTTTGTTGACGAGGATATATTTTTCGGAGCTGTCTTCGGCCGGACCGGAAATAATCAGCGGGGTACGCGCTTCATCAATCAAAATTGAGTCCACTTCATCGACAATGGCGAAGTTGAACGGACGTTGCACCATATCGGCACGGTCAAATTTCATATTATCGCGCAGATAGTCAAAACCGAGCTCGTTGTTGGTGCCGTAGATGATATCGCAGTTGTATGCGGCGCGGCGTTCATCATCATTTTTGCCATGGACGATATAATCCACGGTCAAGCCCAAAAAGCGATAAACCTGCCCCATCCACTCGGCATCACGTTTGGCCAAATAGTCGTTGACGGTTACAATATGCACGCCCTTGCCTTCCAAGGCATTAAGGTAAGCGGCCAAGGTGGCAACCAAGGTTTTACCTTCACCGGTTTTCATTTCGGCAATCATGCCTTTGTGAAGGACGATACCGCCGATGAGCTGCACATCATAATGGCGTTGACCGAGCGTGCGTTTGGCCGCTTCTCTGACAACGGCAAAGGCCTCGGGCAACAAATCATCCAAAGTTTCGCCGTTTTTTAAGCGTTCACGAAACTCAGCCGTTTTAGCCCGCAATTGTTCATCAGTCAATGGAGCAATTTCCGGCTCCAAGGCATTGATTCTTTGCACGATTTTATATTGTTTGGCCACAAATCGGTCATTAGCACTGCCGAAAATTTTACGAGCTAAACTACCTAACATTATACTTTTCCTCATTTAAATCTTATAATCTAGCAAAGAAAATAGTGTTTCCGCGGCAGAAAGTCAAGTCTCCTCAAAAGTTATAAACTATACAAAAAAAATATTTGGCAATCTGTGGTTTTATGTTGTATAAATGAGGGCAGTTCATAAAACTATATTGGAGATATCAGCATGGATAAAAAATATATTGCTTTGACCTTGCTCGGTGGTTTGATGCTCAATGCCGGCAACGCTTGCGCCGAAGGCAAAGACGGGATTGCCGCCGTGGTCAACGGTGACAAAATTACGGTTGCCGAAGTGAGAGAAGCCTACAAAGCCAATCCGCAACTCAAAGACCGCGTTTCTTTTGAAGAATTTTATAATAAAGCCTTGGACGGCTTTATCAGCGGCAAAATGGTTTATCAACAAGCTCAAAAAGCCAAAATTGAAGACACGCCCGAATATAAGGCTCAGCTGAAGTTGGCTAAAGAAGAATTGGCCAGAAAAATCTACATGGAAAAAGAAGTTGAGCAAAAAGTGACCGATTCCGAAATTCAAAAACTCTATGACGAATATAAAGAAACTTTCAAATCGGAAAAAGAAATGAAAGCCAAACACATCTTGGTAGACAATGAAAAAACCGCCAAAGATATTATCGCCAAGTTGAAAAAAGGCGAAAAATTTGATGATTTGGCCAAGAAATACAGCAAAGACAAACCTGAGCTCGGCTATTTTACCAAACGCGTGATGGTGCCGGAATTTGCTAATGCCGCTTTCAAGATGAAAAAAGGTGAATATTCCAAAACTCCGGTCAAAACCCAGTTTGGCTACCATATCATTATGGTGGAAGATATCAGAGATTCCAAACCGGCTGATTTGAAAACCATCAAACCGCAACTGCGCGCCATGTTGGCTCAAAATGTTTTGGCCGAATCTTTCCAAGAAACCGCTCAAAACAGCAAAATTGAAAAATATACGCTGGATGGCAAAACCTTGGAAGCAACTCCGAAAAAATAAGCCGCAAAATTTCAGGCAAGAAAAAAGCTCCTCTTTTGAGGAGCTTTTTTTTAAGATCAAAACCATTACATTTCTTTTTGTTCAAAGAAAGATTTGTCAACACCGCACAACGGGCACACCCAATCATCCGGCAAATCTTCAAACGGGGTTTCTTCATCATAAACGTAACCGCATACGGTGCAGACCCATTTCAGGTTTTTCTTCTCTTCTGTCATAATTTTCTCCTTATTTTTGAGAGTTGAGTTTAGATTTATATTCATTAAAACTTTGCATAACCTTGTCCTTAAAACCGTTGCGATAATCGGCATAAGTCAAGGGCGCTTCATTTTTACGGCATTCGCCGTCAACGACTTCGGCCGTAAACATGGTGTTGCTGGAAAAAACTTGTTTGTCGGTGACCTTGGCTTTTAACACGGCAATGCAATCATGCAAATATGGCAAGCCGTCTTTAATATCTCTTTCCACATTGTCCCATTTTTTCACATTGCGTGAAGATTGAAAACCAAAATTGGCTATGATAAAAGGATTTACGCTTTGCCCGAGAATGCTCAAAGAAAACTCTCCGGTCTTCTCAATCACTTCTTTGGTATAACTGTTGTTGCCGCAAGAAACAATGATAATATCGGGCGTATGCGCCACTTGCGAAACCACGTCTATCATGCTTCCGACCGGCGTTCCGCCATCATCGGCACCCAAGACATATAAACCGTTGGTTAATCTAAAAAGTGCATTCTCATCCATTTTCATCACCTCAATTTTTTTATATTATATAGTGAATAAAATTTATTTTTCAAATTGTTCTTAGAAAAATTTTGTATAGTATGGATAAGATAAAAGACATAAAGGACAAGAGATGCCGCAACAAATTGAAATGACAGAAGAATTTTCCAAAGCACTGGATATTATCCAAAACAGTGCCAAGCATTTGTTTGTCACCGGCAAGGCCGGCACCGGAAAATCGACCTTTTTGTCTTATTGCCGCGACCATATCAACAAAAACATGGTCATTTTGGCTCCGACCGGCGTGGCCGCGCTCAATGTCAAAGGCCAAACCGTCCACCGTTTTTTTGGTTTTCCGATAAACATCACGCCGCAAAAAATAAAATCCGGCGATTTTACCCCGAGAAGCAAGCGTATTTTCAAAAATCTGGAAACCTTGGTGATTGATGAAGTTTCCATGCTCCGCACCGATTTGCTCGATTGCATCAACGCCTTTTTGGAGCTTTACGGCCCCCAAAAAGACGCGCCTTTTGGCGGGGTGCAAATGGTTTTTGTCGGCGATTTATACCAACTGCCTCCGGTCATTTCCAATGCGGAGCAGGCCTATTTTTTTCAAAAATACGAATCGCCTTATTTTTTCAGTGCCGAAGTTTTCAAAAAAATCAGTTTGGAAGTGGTGGAACTGCAAAAAATCTACCGCCAAAAAGATAGCGAATTTATCGAAATGCTCAGCCGTTTTCGCAACAATACGGTCACCGATGCGGACATCAACAAGCTCAACAGCCGTTTGAATACCGAACAAAAATTTTATAATTTGACCGAATTTCAAATTTTTCTGACCTCAACCAATGCTTTGGCAGAAAAAATCAATCAGGAACATTTGAACAATTTGGACGGTATCAGCTATTGCGCCGACGCCATTGTTGAAGGCAGTTTTAACCAAGAATCATATCCCAACAGCGAAGAACTTTATTTCAAAACCGGCGCCCAAATCATGTTTTTGAACAACGATGCCAAAAACCGCTGGGTCAACGGCAGCTTGGGCTATATTGAAAAAATTTTTCTTGAAAACGGCAAAATAAAGCACGTTTCGGTCAGGTTGATGAACAATCGAAAACTGGTTGAGGTTTTCCCCTATTCTTGGGAGATTTTCAAATACACCATGGACGGCAAAGAAATTGTGTCCGAAGTTATCGGCTCGTTCACGCAATTTCCGTTCCGGCTGGCTTGGGCTGTCACCATTCACAAAAGTCAGGGTAAAACCTTTGACCATGTGACCATCGACATCGGCCGCGGCACCTTTGCTACCGGCCAACTCTATGTGGCTTTGAGCCGGTGCACATCTTTTGAGGGATTAAGTT
This sequence comes from uncultured Alphaproteobacteria bacterium, assembly GCA_944390265.1. Classification (GTDB taxonomy): domain Bacteria; phylum Pseudomonadota; class Alphaproteobacteria; order RF32; family CAG-239; genus CAJLXD01. The sequence goes on from CALXPK010000037.1 coordinate 7,964, forward strand.
TGACCAAACCCATTCAAAAGCGCCATGTGATGACCGATGAGCGGATTTTTTCTTTTCTTGAGCAGTATCTGCCTCAAGATTTGAATGAGCTACAAAAAAAGAAAAAACTGGAAAAGGCCATAAAAGAAGGACAAAAGCTCAAAATAGAATATAAGAAAAGCAACGGAGAGATTAGTTTGCGCTTGATTTTTCCGAAAAGACTGGAGCAAGGAAAACTTTTGGCCATTTGTGCGCAAAGAAACGCGCCGAGATATTTTAATTTGGACGGGATTCAAAAAATTTGTGAAGTTTAATGCAAAAAAAATGAAAAAAAGACTTGTTTAATTTTTTTTTTGTGTTATTTACATACGAGTTGAGAGCGACGGAATGTAGTTCAGCCTGGTAGAACGCTTCGTTCGGGACGAAGAGGTCGCTGGTTCGAGTCCAGTCATTCCGACCATAAAAAAGGCCACCCTTTGCGGTGGTTTTTTTATGGTTCAAATAAATCGTCTCGAACCAGCGACCTCGATAGAGGCTCGAGGATAAAAAACACCGATGCTCCGGTGTTTTTTACCGCAAGAGGCGCAGTTTTGTTATTGAGCAAGCAAAGTATGCGCTTTGCGCGGCGAAATCTACAAAACAAGTGACCGCAGCGCGGTTAATGAGTGAAACGAATTTACCAAGCTAGACGAGGTTCGAGTCCAGTCATTCCGACCATAAAAAAGCTCTTGCTCATAAATTTCATTTCATGAAATAACTCGCTTCGGTCACCGCTATGTAACGTTTATTCAGCTTCGATTTTTCTTGCTGAATAAACTAACAAACGCGTTATTTCATCAATAAAAGCCAAATCATTGGCTTTTATTTTCTTCACCCTTTGCGATGTTTTTTTATTCTTCTTTTTTATTTTTTCTCTTGCCATTTATAGGATGAGCCATCGGCGCTTTCCACCTTTTCCATCTTTTCTTTATCCGGCATCGGGCGGGTCATTTCAAAATCTTTCCGATAAGGCGAAAGTTCTTCTAAAACTTTTGTCATCTCTGCCTTTACCGCCTTGAAATATTCTTCCGCACATCCGACCACGGATTTAATTTTCTCATCTTGCGGCTTTTTTTCCACACATTGGCCGATATTTTTATGCCAAAGTTGGTTGTCTTGTCTGGTAACGGCAATTTGTCCGGCCATGGCAATCATCGGTTTGGGCAAATTTTCATCAAAAGAAGAATAATCTATCTGCGGATTGAAAATCACGGCATCTATCATCGCATCTTCCAAAGACAAACTCTTTGTTTTTTCCATATTTTCACGCACTTTTGCAAGCTGCGTCATATAATCTTTCATAACTTGGGAAAACTGCTCCGGCGTTATGTTTGTTTTCATAAGATTAACCTGCGCCTGATGCAAATTTTCTATGGTTTTTTGCTTTATTTCCGGCATATTCACCCCACCCTTCAACAAGGCCAAGCGCAAGGTGGCATCGGCCACAATCTCGGGATGTTGCCGGCTGATGGCATCAATTTGTGCCGCTTGGTCCGGTATGTTTGACGGCGCCCCCAAGATGGACAATATTAAAGAATTGTTCAGATCATACATCAAAATGGAATATGTATATTCATCTTCAATATTATATTGAGCTTGTTTGACCTCGCTTTTTTCTTCACCACAGGCGGCCAAACACAAAAAACAAGCCAATAGGGCAAAAATTTTTGATTTCATCAGCTTTTCTCCTTTTTCTTCAATGATATTTCATTATAATTGAATTTGGCTAAAAATCTATGTTTTTTAATCTCTTGTGCAAATTTGCAAAATATGTTATTCTTACCCAAAATTAAGGAACAAAAATGAAAAACTTTTGCGTTATCGATATCGGCACCAATGCCGTCAAAATTAAAATTTTTGCCAACGGAGAATATCATATTCTGCGCAACAAACGCATATCTCAAATCAATAATAATGTTTCTAAAGCAGATATTATCCGGCATGTTGAAGATTTTATCCGTACCGCCAAAGAAGAATATGATGTCAATCAAAACAATATTTATATTTTGGCCACGGAAGGTGTTCACAGTGCGCCTAACGGCAAAGAGATTCAACTTGAGCTGGAACAAAAAACCAACCGAAAAATCCATATTTTAGACCCTAAAAGAGAAGCTCGCCTTTCCATTTTGGGCGGCTTGAGCTCCATCCACTTGAAAAATAGTCCAAAACAAATTTTGTTTATTGAAAGCGGCGGCGGTTCTACCGAAATTTCTTTTTTGAATATGCGCAAACGCCCCTTTGAGATTGCGGCCACAACTTCTTTGCCGATTGGCAGCCGCAACGGCAAACAAACTCTTCATCAAGAAGAAAAAATCAATGATTTTTGTGCCGAATTGTAAAAAAAAGGCCTTGCCACAGATGCGCAAACCCAAGTGGTAGTTAATGCCGTGAGTGCTTCCAAGCTGATGGCTCATCGGTTGGAGATGAAAACTTATCGACCCGATATCATTGCCAAACAACAAAACAGCATCTCTTTGCACGACTTTGTTCTCGCTTGCCAAGAAATTTTGGCGCAAAAAAACTATGATGCCGATTTTTTGAAAGCCTATTTTCTTATTCCCGAAACGCTTGACGGTTTTATCGGACATATCAATGTGTTGCAACATATTATGGGTGGTTTGCAAAAACAAAACAAAGTCAAAGTTTCTTTGGAAAGCCCTGTTTCCACCACTTTGAGCGGGCTGAAAGATGGCGCCGCCAAAGAAATTGAAAATATGTATAAAAAAGAAGAACTGCGGATTAAAGACAATATCGAAGAACCTGTTTTTGAAAGCAAACATAAAGACTTTGCCAAACCTTTGCGCCGATATTATCAAGAAATGGCCAAAGCCGAAAAGGCGCAATTTGTTGAAGATGAAAAAGCGGCTTCTTTTCGGGCGGTTTTGCATCGTCCCAATGGCGAAAAACTGCAAATTCAATCCTCCGATGCCAATAATGTCGGATTGACGGCTCAAGATAAACATGGCAAAAACAAAACTCCCGATTATGAAGATTTTAATAAATTGGTTTTGTTTGCCAAAGAACAAAAACAAACTATATCTTTCGGAAACATAAAATCTGATGAGTTCAAAGCGCGCTTGTGGCTGGCTTGCCTTGAACATCAGGTCAATGTGGCCCAAATTCCGACATTAAATCCGGAAAAAATTGATGTTGAAACAAAATTAAAGCTCAAAAAAGCACAGTTTCGCCATAAAGAACAAAATTTTTCCAAAACACCTAACGCTCTTTCCTCTTCTGACCATACCCCCAATTTGGGACCGCGTTTTAGGCCGGAAAGACAAAGAGCCTGATGTTGGCTTTATACGTTTTTTTAGAACAAGGCTTTTTATTTTATCTTTTTACTTCCGTATAAACCACAACTTTATTGAGGTATTTCTTTTCCAACGGTCTGACCGTGGTTTTGCATATGTAGCCGATGGCCCCTATCATCAATAGACCGAAAGGCACCAAAAAGGCATAAACATGCGGCAAAAAAACGGCCTTATGTATGGATAAAAAGAACCAAATGCCAACAACCGCTCCTATCAGAAAAATGACGGCCATGGTGTAATAATAGCTGCTTTCCAGGACTTGTTGAGCTCTTTGGTAGGCTTGCGCACTTTCATCATCTTTGGCAAAAATGACCTGATTGATTTTTTTGAACAATCTTCTTTGATGAAAAATGTTTACCGACAGATATCCACATTGTGCCGGTGTTTGATGATACTCTTTTTTCAAACCAAGCAAATGCTTTGGTGATGATTTCTGTTTTTTCCATAGTTTTAATTTTTTTAATTGTTTAACAAAATAATTATTTTTGATGGCTTAACATACTCTAAAAAAAGGGTTTTGGCAACAAAAAAACCGACAGTTTTTTTAACTGCCGGTCTTCTTACTAATCATTGGCGTTTATTCAACTCAGCTTTTTCATCTTCAAACGCCGTTTGCTCTTCATCGTGTATTTTCGGCTTTTGCCAACGCTCCCAATCTTTTTTGGTCAGGCGCTGAAAATACATCAATGCAAATAAAACTATGGCTAAGAGAAAGACACTTGCCCAAATGATTATCATCCACATATATATAGATTAATTATATTTTTTCTAAAAAAAGGGAGATTCTTGTTTTGCCGGCGGCAAAAAAAGTCTCTCCCTTTCCAATTTGGCATTTTCCTAACGGTTTCGGTGGCAAAAACATATAAAAAATATGGGATTGCTATGACTGAAAGAACTTACCGAAAGGTGCAGATTCACATCTCCCCAAAATGCAAAATTTGTGTTTCATAAATAACTCTAAAATAATGAAAAAGTTGATTCTGTTATATACATTTTTTATTAAATTGAAACAAAAAAAACAGCCGGAAAAATCCGGCTGCCAAAAATACTGATTATTTTCCCAAACGATAAATAAAACCGTTTCTGTCGGCCTTGACCGTGTTTCGGCCAATGTGCACCATGGCTTGTCCGGAAGAAATCGGCGCCATGGAGGCATCATCGGCTTGGGCGTCCCAATCAATAAAGTCTTGTTTCAGAACATCAAAAAAATAATTGTTATATCTTTTTTTGCCCAATTTTTGCCGAACCAGCCAGACAATATGCCGCTCTTGAGGATTGCAGATGAAACGGCCGCAAACAGAATAGTCCAGACGGTTTCCGCCTTTTTGAGATACAACATAGTCCAAAACTTGGGCTTTGTTCAATGACCAGGGTTCTATCAGGCTCTGCATGCCGTCATTGATATCTACAAAAAGCTGAAATTTTTTGCCGCTTTCGGCCTCAAATGTTATGCTCGAAACAAAGCCGAGCGAATCGTTGGCGTATAAAAAAACCTCTATCGGAACCATGAAAAAGGTTTTGGTGTTGGGTTTTTCTGCCAAAATTTGCGGCATGGCCGTAAACCAGCGCGTCATGCCCAGCAAACTGTCCGTATAGTCCACAATCCAAAGCTGATATGTGTGACCTTTTTGATAAATCAGGCGGCCTTGCTCAACATAATCTTGCGTGCAACGCACTTCTTTCAGGCGCAAGCGTTTGACACCTTGTCCCAAATGTGAATTGTAGCTGACTTGCTCCAAAATCTGTTTTTCGGAAAAATTTACGTAATACATAAAAAAATATTTTTTAGTTTGACAATAAATCTTAATAATTTTCTTAATCTGCTTCTTTTGTAGCACGAATTGATCTTTTTGCAACAAAAAACTCCCGAGCTTTTGTCGGCGCTCGGGAGTTTTGTTGCGTGTTCAGTTTTCAGAACTCAGGCTTCGTCATCAGATTCCACCTCAGGCTCGCTCACGCCGCTGTCTTCTTCCGTGTCAGCAACGCTTTCGCCCAAGATCTCGCTTCCGGTTTCTTACTCGAGTTCTTCCTCGCCTTCGGCATCGGCATCAAGCCAAGTGACGGAAACAACCTTTTCATCTTCGGCCGTTCTAAACAAGATAACACCTTGGGTCTTGCGTCCGGCAATGCGAATGTCGGAAACCGGCATACGAATAAGTTTTCCGCCGTCGGTCACCATCATAATCTGGTTGTCATCTTCAATCGGGAACGAGCTGACAATTTCTTTGTTGCGGGCAGACATTTCCATATTGGCAATACCCTGACCGCCACGACCGGTAACACGATATTCATAAGAAGAAGTGCGTTTACCATAACCGGTTGATGTAACAGAAAGAATAAATTGCTCATTTTCTTTCATCTTATAATATTTGTCTTCAGACAAGATATTCAAATCAATACCGGTATCAGCCAGAGCAATTTCATCTTCACTGACGTTTCTTTCCGCCATCAAGCGTTTCACCGCCGAGCGAACGCGTGCATATTCATCGCGCTCTTCGGTGGTGGCTTCACTATGGTTCAAAATAGACATAGAGATAACCTCGTCACCTTCGGCCAGTTTGATACCGCGAACACCGGTAGAGTTACGTCCGACAAAGACTCGTACTTCGGTTACCGGGAAGCGGATGCACTTACCGCTACGAGCCGCAAGCATCACATCGTTATCTTCTTGGCAAATACGAACATTGATGAGTTTGTCACCTTCATCAAGTTTCATTGCAATTTTACCGTTGGACTGAACATTGACAAAGTCCATCAACGAGTTACGACGAACATTACCTTGTGCTGTGGCAAACATAATGGACATATTCTCGCATTCTGCCTCATTCTCCGGCAACTTCATAATTGTAGTAATGGTTTCACCGGCATCAAGCGGCAAGAGGTTGATAAAGGGTTTACCTTTAGAGGTCGGAGAACCCAAAGGCAATTTATAAACCTTCATCTTATAAACCAAACCTTTGGAAGAGAAGAAGAGTACCGGTGTGTGGGTAGAAGCCACAAACAAACGAGAAACAAAATCTTCATCTTTGGTAGACATACCGGACTTACCTTTACCACCGCGTTTTTGCGCTTTATAAGCATTCAAAGGAACGCGTTTGATATAGCCGGCATCGGTAACGGTCACCACCATTTCTTCACGTTGGATAAGAGATTCAATATCGGTATCATATTCAATATCTTCAATCTTGGAGCGACGCGGGGTGGCATATTCATCTTTAATGGCCACAAATTCATCACGCATAATGCCGTAAAGTTTTTCACGCGATGCCAAAATGGAAAGATATTCTTTAATATCTTCACCGATACCGGTCAATTCTTCGTGGATTTTATCTCTCTCCAGTCCGGTCAAGCGTTGCAATTTCAAATCAAGAATGGCTTTGGCTTGCGCTTCGGAAAGACGATAGGTTCCGTTTTCAACTTTTCTGTCCGGTTCATCAATCAGTTTGACCAAAGGCTCAACATCTCCGGCCGGCCATGCTTTGGCAAGCAAAGCATCTTTGGCTTCTTGCGGGTTGGATGATGTGCGGATAAGGTCAATCACGGGGTCAATATTTTCCACCGCAATGGCTAAACCAACCAAAACATGCGCTCTGTCACGCGCCTTGTTGAGTAAGAAAATAGTGCGGCGACGAATAACTTCTTCGCGGAAAGAAACAAAAGCCGAGATAATTTCTTTGAGGTTCATCATCATCGGACGGCCGCCGTTAATGGCAAGCATATTCATACCAAAGCTGGTTTGCAGTTGGGTGAATTTGTAAAGTTGGTTCAAAACCACATCGGCTTGGAAATCTTTTTTGATTTCAATCACCACGCGTACGCCTTGGCGGTCAGATTCATCGCGGATATCAGAAATACCGTCAATTTTCTTTTCTTTCACGAGCTCGGCAATCTTGGTCACGAGCATGGATTTGTTCACTTGATACGGCACTTCATGCACAATGATGGCTTCTTTATCTTTTCTCAGCTCTTCAATGGTGCATTTGGCACGCATCACCACCGAACCGCGGCCGGTCAGATAAGCCGACTTAGCACCGCTGTAACCCAAAATCAAACCACCGGTCGGAAAATCCGGTCCCGGAACAATGCGGATTAAATCATCAATGGAAATTTGCGGATTATCAATATAAGCACAGCAAGCATCCAACACCTCACCCAAGTTGTGCGGCGGAATATTGGTCGCCATACCGACGGCAATACCGTTGGCACCGTTGACGAGCAGGTTCGGATAAGCGGCAGGAAGAACGGTCGGCTCTTGCAAACTTTCATCATAGTTCGGCATAAAGTCGACGGTGTCTTTTTCAATATCATCAATAAGAGCGTGAGCCACCTTGGCCAGACGAGCCTCGGTATAACGCATGGCGGCGGCGCTGTCACCATCCATGGAACCAAAGTTACCTTGTCCGTCAATAAGCGGTACGCGCATGGAGAATGGTTGCGCCATTCTGACCATGGCCTCATAAACCGAGCTATCGCCGTGCGGGTGATATTTACCCAAAACATCACCGACGATACGGGCAGATTTACGGAAAGGACGGTTATAATCATAGCCGTTTTCATAAGCCGAATAAATAATACGGCGGTGCACCGGCTTCAAACCGTCGCGCACATCCGGCAAGGCACGAGAAACGATAACACTCATGGCATAGTCCAGATAAGAGCGTCTCATTTCATCACAAATACCGATAGGCGAAATATCCTGACCGCTGTTGGGACTGACGGTTTCGGCCATAACGCCTAAATTCTCGTTTTCATCACTCACTTTTTTATCCTTTTTTAATTACAAACTGGCAAAAATATAGCAAAAATATCCTCATCTCACCAGAAAATATTGGGACTTACGCACATAAAAAAGCATAAATTCCTCTCTACGGGCAAAAAAACCACCTTAATTTGGATTGTGCAAAAAAATAAATCGGCCAAAAGTTAACTTACATTTGCTGTAAAGACAAAAAAAGCGCCTTAAAAAATGTATGGATATAAACCTAAATTTGTGTTATGATGAGGCAAATTTAAGCAAATTGGGTATTTTTATTATGACAACCGACAAACAACAATTAATCAACGACGCCATTAACCAAATTGTGGAAAAAGCCTGCAATCAGCAGATTCAATCCGACGTGGCTTTGGATGAAGAACAGTTGGAACTTCTTCATCAACTGAACATCTTTTGCGTCAAACAAGTGTTAGATGATTTGGAAGTCAAAAAAGACCCGCGTAAAATTGCCTATATGGCCAGCCAAGAGCTTAAAGTGGCTTTGGTTGCCTTATGCTTAAGCCGTTCTCTGATGAACCCGCGCGCCCCCAAAAGCTACAACAAAGAATATTTTGAAGAAAATATCAATATTGAAACGCTGGCCGGCAACACCAAAAACATCACCTTCAAAAACATTTCGGAAAAAGAAGTGGACAAGGCTTTGAACATTGAGCTTGTTTGCGATTGGATGATTTATCGTGACAAAGAAGGCAAAGGCATTCGCGCGCTGATGGATGAAAAAACTTTTTATCAAGATATGGACGATTATCAAAAAGGTGGCTCACCGGTTTATGAATTTGCCCGTTTTGAGCGCAAATATTATGAACATAAACAAGGCAAAGACCTGGCCAACAAAGAAAGCGCGCAAGAGGCTTTTCGTAACGCCATTGTCAAAGAAACCGCTACCGAAATTGCCCGCCAACAACTCGCCGCCGGCAAAAACCCGATGGAACTGGTCAATTTGCTGTTTGCCCCACAAGATTATGACTATGCCGTGAAAAAAATGCTCGAAACGCCTACCCCCACCCCATTGATTGAAAACAAAAAGCTGATTGAAAACAAAAAGAAGAAAAAATAAACCCTAAAAAAGCCCCGTTTTGAATAACGAGGCTTTTTCTTTTATGCTTTTTATTCAACCCGATTAAAACGGAATATCATCATCCAAATCGGCAGCCGGAGCTGACGGTGTGGAATCCCAACCTGAGGAGGCAGAACCGGAGAAGACATCGTTGCCGCCGGCCGGAGCCCCGTCGCCGCGACCATCAAGAAGCACCAAATTGCCGGAATAGTTTTGCAAAACAATTTCGGTGGTATAACGTTCTTGTCCGTTGTTGTCTTCCCATTTGCGGGTTTGGAGTTGACCTTCCAGATAAACCTTAGAACCTTTGCGCAAATATCTTTCGGCAATATCGGCCAACTGACTGTTAAAAATCACCACGCGGTGCCACTCGGTTCTTTCTTTGCGTTCACCGGAGGCTTTATCTTTCCAAACATCGGAAGTTGCAATATTCAAACTCACAATTTTGGTGCCGCTTGCGGTATTGCTGACTTTGGGGTCTGCCCCCAAATTTCCGACCAAAATCACTTTATTAATGCTGCTGACCATAATATCACCTTACTTTTTATCTAAATAAATTAAAAAAACTGCTACTGATTATATAGAGAAAAAAAGAGAAAGAAACAAAAATCAATAAACCTGTGTATATTCCCCGTTATTCAACCGATAAATGCTGTAATTTACGGGAGATTTCGGCATTCCGTTCACAAAAGTTTCTTCTCCCCAAGCCGTGTTAACCGTCATATTTTTAGCCAAAGCGGCCAACTTGTCAAACTTATAAGAATCTGCTTTTTCTACCATATCGGCCCAAAGTTTTACCGCCGAATAAGAATAAACACTCAAGCCTTCCGGCTCAATGCCGAGCAAGCGCATTTTCACCAGCGTTTCGGTAAACTCGGTATTTTCTTTTAAGGTCGGCAAAGAAAGAAAATAGGTGCCGTCGGCATATTTGCCCATTTTTTCACCATAATATCCCTCAACCTGGTATCTGTTCACAAAAACCGCCAAATTTTTGTCTTCCGACTTCAGCTCTTTGGAAAGTTTACTCACTTCTTTGCGGTTGCCCAGAATCAAAACCACCTTGCTTTTATCGGCCAAAATATCTTCGGCCAGTTTTTCATAATCTTCATCATAAGAAGTGAAATTATAGCTCTTGAAATCGAGCATTTTGCCGGATTTGAAAAACTCTTCCTGCAAAGCCGAGGCCACACCGACAATCTCTTTATTGACACCGCTGTATACCAAAGCCATTTTCTGCATATCAAAATTTTTCAGATAATAGGTAAAAAAAGCCAAACTTTGTTGTTCACTATTGCCGACCAAGGCAATGGTGCTGTTGGGTTTGTTTGCCAGCTCATAACCGCTGACGGAGGTTGGTACAATTTGTAAAATTTTGGCTTTGTTATAGATTGCGGCCACGTCCTTTAAGGCATTTTGACAATATGGCCCGATGACCAAGTTCATTTTATCTTTGGGAGAAGAGTTGACGGCAATCATCTGCGCGGTAGATATGGCCAAACTGTCATTGCACTGATCATCCACCACCACAAGGTTGACTTTTTCGCCGTTCAAACCGCCGTTATGGTTAATTTCGTTCACGGCCGTACGGGCACCGCTGACAAGCTCTTTGCCCAAATTTTCATAATCACCCGCCATCGGGGCAATCACGGCAATGTTCACATCGGCCAGCGCCGTTGTCGGCAGAATTAATCCGCCGCACAAAACTATTTTGCACAAAAGTTTAAACATATAATTCATGAACAGTTTGGTTTAAATACAACCATTCATATTAATTTCTTTTTCCTTTTTTGCAAGTTTTTATTTGCATCATGCGATTTTGTGCAAATCAGAAAGCGGCACAATCTCGGCCAAAACATCGCCTTCCCAAACGATATGTCCGGCGGCCAAAATTTGCAACACACCATCCACCTGGGCTTTTACCTCAAGCATTTGCGCTAAGTCGGCAGCATCGGCAATAAGGCCGATGCGCTCGCCTTGTTTAACCTTGCTGCCCAAGGCTTTTTCCGGCTTGAACAAACCGCAAGCGGGTGAAAAAATTTTGTTTCTTTTTTCAAAGCGATAGATGGAATCTACCGCGGGTTTAGTTTCTGTTTTTGCAACCAAATTCAATTCTGCCAAAACTGCGCAAACGGCATCATAGACCGCTTTGATTTTATGCTCATCATATTCGTTATGGCTGCCGCATTCAATCGTGATGTTGGCAACCCCTACTCTGTCCAGCGCGGCATTAAACGTGCCGTGTAGTGAAGGAATACTGGCATCATCGGAATATTGATTATAAGGCAAACCGCAGGCTTTGACCATCGGCTCATAGTCAAATTTGGTATAAATGGCAAACGGATTGGAGCTTTTGGATGTGTGCAAATCCAAAACAAAATCGGCTTTGGAGGCCAAGTCAAAAATGGCGGCACAGAGGCGCGCGTTGACATCGCCGTCTTTTTTGCCGGGGAAACAGCGGTTGAAATCTTTGCCGTCCAGCAAGCTGAATTTGCCGAAAGTGGCAAAATATGCCCGTTGCATCCAAGCATAAGGGTTGGCATAAGGCACAATATGCACTTCGCCGCATTGGAGATTATGCATCAAAAAAGCATGGAGCCGATACAACACCCATTGCGAGGTTTCGCCGCCATGCAAACCGGATTGAATATACAACACTTTTCCGGCCGATGGGGCTTTATATACAAACTCGGTCAAGCTCAGTTCGGTGCCCCCGCCGGCGGTTAAGATTTTGTGCTTTTTTATCGAATAATCAATCATGTATTGCGCCCGTCTTATAATTTGTCATCATAAATTGTTGGTTATATTCTTTGCCAAATAAAGATGTATACAAACTATTGACGATTGGCAACCATTTTTTGTTCAAAACCACTTTGTTGTCAGAAATGTTGAAGGGCGAAGAACCGTTTTTGGCCTTGCCGACAATCCGCAAAATTTGCGCCCCGCTCGGCACTTGTTGTCCTTTTTTCAGGCTGATTCCGGTCAAACCGACAAAAATCCGCGGTTGTGATAAATCAATATTTGTGCCGAATTCATAATCTTTGGAAAAATCCCATTTCCAAGAACCGTCGGGCTGTTTGTCCAAAGCATAAATTCCGGGGTTGAGGTCTATCACCGAAACCGCCGTTCCTTTTTGTTTGCCCATCATTTTGATATAGAAAGTGCCGTCGCTTTGCAAAGATTGATGATACAATGCATCTGAATGTTCTTTGACTTCTTTGAATATGCTCATCACCTCGGGCTGAGTGCAATCGGCATAGCTGGCCAAAAAAGCCAAACGGTGAATGCCGACCAAACCGGAATGTTCGGCATCTAAGCTCAATTGCTCGGTCGGGCCTTGTTGACGGTCGTTTACTTCATTAATATAGATATGGTTGTTTTTATCAATAATCAAATCAGCCCCGCACAAACCGACCTTGCCGCATTTAGCCATCAGCGAGCCGAGTTTTTGCGCAATTTCACCGACTTTTGCGTTGATTTCTGCCGGAAAGTCATAGCCCAAAGCATTGCCCACACCATTAGACGGGCTGCGGGTCAAATTTTTGTCGCCGATGGCTTTGAGGGAAGCACGGGCGGCCAAAACCACCGTGTTGTCATCATTAATGCCGAGCTCTTGGCCTTTTCTGAGCAAAGAATAAATCGTATCAGGATTGAAGGCATCATCTTTGCCGCCGAGCGTGCCTTTGCTCAGGCTTTTGGTCTTTTCATCCGCCACCAAGTTGCCGACAAACATCGACATATTGCTGCAATATCCTTCAATGCACTTGGCAATTTTCACACTACCCTTCTGTTGAGCCAAATTTTGCTTGAATGCCTCAAAGTCAGAAACAATGCTGGTACCTTTGCCGCCGCCGCTTTCAAAATTTTCAGCCCCGCAAGACTGAATAACCACCTTGCCGCTTTGGCCTTGATATTTGGCATAGAGCTTGTCCATATCTTGCTCGGACAAAACATTCACATCCACCACTTCGGAGGGAATGAAGCAATCTTGCAAACCGGCTTCAAACAAAATTTTCTGCAAATTGGTTTTTTCTTCAAAGAAAAGACGCAAGTTTTGCTCGTTGGAAGCGACAATATCGGCTCCTTTGAGTTTGAGGTTGCCGGACCAATATTTTCCGACCGGCGCTTCGACAAACAGCGCCACCTTTTTGCCTTTGACAATTTCTGAGGGGATGGCACTGACAATTTCATGAATTTCTTTTGGGGTTTCGCTGATACCGGTGGTGTCAAAACCGGGGCTGTATTGCACAATGCCCTTAAAAAGCTGTTGCTTGGGTGCACCGCCGGCAATAATGGCTTTGCCGCCTTTGGCCACAACCTCTTCCAAAATGCCGCCGCGTTGCGGATAAAACGCCGGCATCACAAACATAACATCGTCGTTGCTCAATTTTGCAACCGTATCATCAAACAAAACTTTAACTTTTTTACTCAAATCGGAAAACATTTCTCTCTCCACAAATTTGGAAATGCCGCTCGAAGCGGTTTAAATAAACACAAAAAAACAGATTAAAAAAAATTTAAAATAGAATAACAGCCCCCAAGGAGCGTCGGAGAGAAAGTCTGAAAGACTCTATATGTAAAATCTCAATATTCATCATAGTGGCGATTGTGTAACATATTCGAGCCGGCTTGTCAATCATTTTGTCTAAAATCAAGCAAAAAAATATGCGGAATCTTGTTGCCATAAAAAAATTATGTGTTTATATTAGCCACCGAAGAACAAAATAAAAACAAATTCGAGGGCAAATATGGCAAACGATTTTATCGAAATCAAAGGCGGCAGAGAACACAACTTAAAAAATATTGATGTCAAGATTCCCAAGAATCAGCTAACCGTTATCACCGGCCTTTCCGGCTCGGGAAAGTCTTCTTTGGCTTTTGATACCATCTATGCCGAAGGTCAGCGCCGCTATGTTGAGAGCTTGTCGGCTTATGCCCGCCAGTTTTTGGATTTGATGAAAAAGCCTGATGTCGATTCAATAGAAGGCCTGTCGCCCTCCATTTCCATTGAGCAAAAAACCACCTCGCACAACCCACGCTCCACCGTCGGTACCGTCACTGAAATTTATGACTACATGCGTTTGTTGTGGGCGCGCGCCGGCACACCATATTCTCCGGCCACAGGTCTGCCGATTGAATCGCAAACCGTGTCGCAAATGGTTGATAAAATCACCTCTTTTCCGCTCGGCACCAAGCTAATGCTTTTGGCTCCGATTGCAAGAGGCAAAAAAGGTGAGTTCAAAAAAGAAATCGAAAGTCTGCAAAAACAAGGCTATCAACGTTTGAAAATCGATGGTGAAATTTATGATATTGAAGAAGTGCCGAGTTTGAACAAAAACCAAAAGCACGATATTGAGGTGGTGGTCGACCGCTTGGTTGTCAAAGAAGAAATTTCCGAGCGTTTGGCTCAGTCTTTGGAAACCGCACTGAAGTTGAGCGACGGTTTGGTTTATGCCGAAAATATGAGCGATAAAAGCCGCACCGTTTTTTCTTCCAAATTTGCTTGTCCGGTTTCCGGCTTCACGATTGAAGAAATTGAACCGCGCCTCTTTTCATTCAACAACCCGCAAGGTGCCTGTCCGCATTGCGACGGTATCGGTGCCAAACTTTACATGGACCCCGAGCTGGTTGTTCCCAACCCCAATTTATCTTTGTCGCAAGGCGCCATTGCCCCATGGGATAGCGGAAAATCGGCCTTTTATCGCCAAACTGTTGAATCTTTGGCCGAATTTTTGCACATTTCCACCCACACCCCGTGGAAAGATTTGCCCGAAAGCGCACGCAAAGTCATTTTATATGGTTCGGGCGATGTCTGCGTCCCGATGTATTATTCGCGCTTTGTCACTGAAAAACCCTTTGAAGGCGTCATCCCCAACATGGAGCGTCGCTTTTTGGAAAGTGATTCGGACTGGGTCAGAGAAGAATTTTCCAAATATCAGTCTGCCGCGCCTTGCGAATTTTGCCATGGCAAGAGATTAAAACCCGAAGCATTGGCCGTCAAAATCGGCGGTTTGGATATTATGGATGCCTCCGAAATGTCGATTCAAAAAGCCCTTACCTGGTTCAGAGGCATTGAGCCGACCTTAAGCCCGAAAAAACAAGAGATTGCCCATAAGATTTTAAAAGAAATCATTGAGAGATTAACCTTCTTAAACAATGTCGGGCTGGATTATCTGACCTTGTCACGCCAATCCGGCAGCTTGTCCGGCGGGGAAGCGCAACGCATTCGTCTGGCCTCGCAAATCGGCTCCGGCTTAACCGGTGTTTTGTATGTTTTGGATGAACCCTCAATCGGTCTGCACCAAAGAGATAACGACCGCTTGCTTGCCACCCTCACCCGCCTGCGCGATATCGGCAATACCGTGATTGTGGTTGAGCATGATGAAGACGCCATTCGCTCGGCCGATTATCTGATAGATATGGGCCCCGGCGCCGGACAGCTCGGCGGAGAGATTACGGCCGAAGGCACGGTCAAAGAGGTTTTGAAAAACCCAAAGAGCCTGACCGCACAATATTTAAACGGCGTCAAAGAAATTGCCGTACCGGAAAAACGCCGCAAAGGCAATGGCAAATTTATCGGTGTGACAGGCGCCAGAACCAACAACCTTAAAAATGTCAACTTAAAAATTCCTTTGGGCACGCTAACTTGTGTCACCGGTGTTTCCGGCGGCGGTAAATCATCTCTCATTTTGGAAACACTCTGCCAAGCCATCAACAAAGAGTTGAACGGCGCCCGCAACACCACCGGCAAATATGACAAGCTGATTGGCTTGGAAAATATTGATAAAATCATTGAGATTGACCAATCCCCGATTGGCCGCACCCCGCGCTCAAATCCGGCCACTTACACCGGCTTGTTTACCAACATTCGCGATTGGTTTGCCGGCTTGCCCGAAGCCAAAGCCCGCGGCTATAGTGCCGGACGTTTCTCTTTCAACGTTGCCGGCGGTCGTTGCGAGGCTTGTAAAGGCGACGGCGTTACCAAAATTGAGATGCACTTTTTGCCCGATGTTTATGTGGAATGCGATGTTTGCAAAGGCAAACGCTTCAATCGCGAAACTTTGGAAATCAAATATAAAGGCAAGTCAATTGCCGACGTTTTGGACATGACCGTCGATGAGGCTTATGCCTTTTTTGAAAACATTCCCTCGATTAAAAATCGTCTGGAACTGTTGCGCAAAGTCGGACTTGGCTACATTCACCTCGGCCAACAGGCGACCACCCTCTCCGGCGGTGAAGCCCAGCGTATCAAACTCTCAAAAGAGCTTTCCAAACGTGCCACCGGCAAAACGCTTTATATTTTGGATGAGCCGACAACAGGGCTTCACTTTGAAGACATCAACAAGCTCCTCAAGGTTTTGCAAACGTTGGTCGACCAAGGCAACTCGATTATTGTGATTGAGCATAATCTGGATGTGATTAAAACCGCCGATTATATTGTTGATATTGGCCCTGAAGGCGGCGACGGCGGCGGACAAATCATTGCTCAAGGCACGCCGGAAGAAGTGGCAAAATCGGAAATCAGCTATACGGCCAAATATCTGCGCGACAAGCTTATAAAAAAGGCTTAGTCCCAGCGCGAGTTGGTGTTTTTGAAAATGTCTTGCACGGTTTTGTGACGCGTGCTCATGCCTCTGGCGTGAGATTGATTATAGGCGCGTTGAATGGTCAGTCCCATCTCATACAGGCGGGATTGATGTCGGCCCGAGCCATTTTTGAGGCCTAAGGCTTTGCGCAGATTTTTGACATCTGCGGCGCTGTAATCAAAATTTTGCACAATATCGCAAAACAAGGTGGTCAGCGCATGATGCAAATTCCAATTGCCGGCGGTGGTTTTCTCATTTTTGGCGGCAAAAGCATGATAGGCTTTGAGCAAAACAAAGGCGGCCTTTTTATCTATTTTTGGATTTGTGTCCGGTTGCGAAAACTCGGCGGCAAAAAGTTGCGGCGATTGCGCGGCCGCCAAAGCCGAAGTGTGTTGCATCAGCTCAACCAAGGGCTGCATGGATATTTCTTTATATTCATTCTGTAAGCCGGCTTGAAAATAGGTTTCGGCAAACTCTCCCAGCATTTTGTACGAAACCGCGCGCGTTTGAGCGGCAAAATTTTGCAAAAAAGGCTCAAACTTTTGAAATGCTTCAACATATTCGGCTTTGTTTTTTTGCTTTTTTTCGAGAAGAGTTTTCATTTTGTAAAAAACGTGCTGGGCCTGCAATTTTTGCGCCGAAGTTGAGATTGCGGTTTGGGACAGTTTTTTGAAAAAACTCAGGTCAAAACGCATATAGACTTTGGTTGACAACAGATAGTTCAGATAGTTTAGTTTGTCTTGGTCCGAAAGATTGAGATTTTTGATGTTGGCATGAATCAAGCCGATGGCTTCTTTTTGAAAAGGTGTGCCGTAATATTTCTTCAGTTTCCAGATAAAATTGCCGTGAAGTTTTTTTTGCGCCTCGTCATCGGCTGTCTTTTGCTGCAAATATTCGCGGACTTTCTCATGCAAGACATATACTTTTTTGCCGGTGAACAAACGAATGTTGGGATATTTGGCATAAAAATCCATATATTGAAAAATATTTTGCTCGGCGGTGGAAGTGGGTGGCATCTCTTTCATTGCGGCTCCTTTTGTCCATTTTTCTCTATTATAGCCGATTTATATTGTTTTGCAACATAAAATATAATGCAAAAAAAACTCCCGAAAATTCGGGAGTTTTTTTTAATTTTGATTTTCCAACGTCAATTATTTGGCTTTGGCGGCATCAATTTCAGATTGGATGACACCTTCATCCAAAGTTTGAACCAACTTGCCGTTGATTACCAATGCCGGAACACCGTTGACTTGGATTTTGCCGGCCAATTCGGAATTGGCTTTCATGATTTGGGCAATTTTATCAGAATTCATGTCGGCTTTCATTTGAACCAAATCAACACCGGATTTGACGGCCAACTCATCAACCTTGGCTTCAGACAAAGCACCTTGGTTGGTCATCAAAGCATCCAAAAATTCGGCATATTTGCCTTGCATGTTGGCGGCCAAACCGGCTTTGGCGGCATAGTCAGAAATCGGGGCGACAAAAGCCATTTCTTTGAACACATATTTGACATCCGGATTTTTATCCATTACTTTTTTCAAGTTCGGATACAAAGCATGGCAATAGTGGCAAGAAAAGTCAAAGAACTCAACAACGGTTACTTTGGCATCTTTGTTGCCGATGGTCGGAGAATCCGGATTGTTGTTCAAAGCATCAATATTTTCATCAATGAGTTTTTGAGCATTGGCCAAGGCTTCTTCACGAAGTTTTTTCTCGTAATTTTGCATGGCATTGATGATAATTTCCGGATTGTTGTTCAATGTTTCTTCAACACTGAGCGGTTGATTGTCGCTGCTCTTGGGCATGCTCATGACCAAAGCTACAACGGCAATAATCAAAGCCAAAACGGAAATAATAAGAGAACTGTATTTTTTCATGATAGCTTTCCTTAAGGTTTTATACATTTCATCGAAAAAAAATGTTTTTTTTCGTTATCGCTTGTTAGAGTATGTTACAAATCTTTAAAATTGCTTTAATTATTGAAAAAAATTTTATATGATAGCTAAAATGTTAATTTGATGAAGGGACAAATATGTTTCAGCTCAAAATCTCGCTTTTTTCTCAAACCAAGGCTCTGGAAAACAAAATAGACCTTTTTCATGACAAAATTATGGATGTGGCCATGACATTTAAAAAAGCCATTGCCGTTTTTTTGAGAGAACAACGCAGTGAAGATTATCGCAAACTTTGCAAACAGATTAAAAATATTGAACATGATGCCGACGGCCTGCGCCGCGATATTGAGAATAAGCTCTATGCTCAGAATCTTATTCCCGACCTGCGCGCCGATGTTTTGGAGCTGGTGGAAAATTTGGACCGAATCATCAATCGGTTTGATGAAGTGGCTTATAAATTTTATATCGAACGCCCCGATTTTCCCGAAGAATATCATGCCAAAATGAAAGAACTGTGCGAACAGGTCAGCGATTGCGCCGAAAATATGGCCATTGCTTCACGCGCCTTTTTCCGCGATTTCAGCACCGTCAGAGATTATTCACAAAAGGTGTATTTTATTGAATCCGAAAGCGACTTAACCTCCGGCAAAATGAAAGAAGCCATTTTTGATTCCGATATGCCGCTGGCCAACAAACTGCAACTCAGCGGAATCATCAGTGAAGTGGCCGATATTGCCGATATTGCCGAAGATTGTATCGACGAACTGCTTATCTTTACCATTAAAAGAGATATCTGATGGATTTGAGCTATTTTATTTTTTTGAGCAGCGGTTTGTTCTTGGGGTGGTCCTTGGGGGCTAATGATGCCGCTAATGTTTTTGGGACAGCCGTCGGAACCAAGATGCTGCGCTTTAAAACCGCGGCCGTGATTGCATCATTGTTCATTATTCTCGGGGCAGTCTGCGGCGGGGCCGGAACCAGCCGAACTTTGGCTGAGCTTGGCTCTGTTAACGAACTGGCCGGCGCTTTTATGGTTGCCTTATCAGCGGCTCTGGCGGTTTATTGGATGGTTTCCAGCGGCACGCCGGTTTCTACCACGCAGGCCATTGTCGGCAGTATTGTCGGTTGGAACTTTTACAGCAATCATCATACGGATACGACCATTTTGGCCAAAATTGTCAGCACCTGGCTTATTTGTCCGGTTTTGTCCGGTATTTTGGCCGTGGGAATCTATTGGTTGGTCAAACGTGTGCTTAAACACTCCAAAACCCATATCATTCGCCAAGATCTGTATACGCGCATCGGTTTGGTGTTGGCCTGTGCTTTCGGTGCTTATGCCTTGGGCGCCAACAATATTGCCAATGTGATGGGCGTGTTTGTTGACGCAGCGCCTTTTCATGAAGTTGCCATTGGCAACATTACCTTCAGCGGCACCCAAATTTTGTTTTTTATCGGCGGGCTAGCCATTAGTTGCGGCGTTTTTACTTATTCGCAAAAAATCATCAAAACCATCGGTAATGATGTGATGTCGATGTCGCCGATTATTGCTTGGATTGTGGTTGTGGCCCAATCTTTGGTCTTGTTTTTGTTTGCCTCGCAAAGCCTGCAATATTTTTTGCATGCTCATAATCTGCCGGCTCTGCCTTTGGTTCCGGTTTCCAGCTCACAAGCCGTTATCGGCGCAGTTGTCGGTATCGGCATGGCCAAAGGCGGTCGCGGCATTCGCTGGTCTTTGCTCGGCAAAGTGGCTTTGGGCTGGGTGACCACTCCGGTGATTTCGGCTCTGGTTTGTTTTATTTTCCTGTTTGTGCTGGAAAACGTTTTCAATCTGGTAGTTTATCACTAAAAAAAAAGCCGTTTTTTTAGACGGCTTTTCTTTTTTATCAACTTTCAAAACTCAAAAACCAAAATTCAAGTTATTCCAGCCTTGCGGTTCGGATTTTGCTTTCGGTTGCTCCGCGGTCTTTTTCATTTCCCAGTTTTTGATGGCTTTGGGCTTTTTACTGACCAATTCTCGCTGCTCTTTGGTTTGCGGAATGCCTATCGGCAACAGCTGATCCAACAGCGCCGGTGAAACAAAGTCTACATTGTTTTTATCCAAACCTTTTATCAAAGTGTCTATGATTTGTGCCGCCGGTTTGGCGTTGAAAACGCTGACTGACCCAGGATAATATACGGCAAAAGAATGGCACGGAGAAGACAACAGGACATCGGTGTTATCCACGCCTTTGACAAAGCGCAAGACAATGCGCGGGTGAATGACGCATTCTTCGCGCACGTTAAACAAAACATTTTTGTTGTTCATGAAAAGCTGAGATAAAACTTGTTCTTTGATTTCACTCTTAATCACGCCGCAAAAACCGGTGACGGCCATGGAATCTAATGTATAGCCTTTATAATCTTCGGGGAGCGTGTCTACTTCATAGCAAAAAATTTTTTCGGCATTGGCGATGTTGTCCCAGGCGATGGGGCCGATGGCGTTTTTGATTTCCGGCAAAACTTGTTTTACCGTGGCTTCGGGAACGCTCGGAACCTCTGAGGCATTTTGCCGACGCCAGGCTCCGTCACTTTGCTGAAATGAGGTCACGCCTTCATTGGCAAAAATATCATCATCGGCTTGAGCCGGCAAAACCGCACAAACACCGCACATAAAACTCATCAATAATTTTTTTATCATTATCTCAACTCCTCAAATGATAAAGTCATCATAGCCGTGAATATTTCAGAAGCCAACAAAAAAAATTTTATTTTTGTACTTTTTTTGTTTTTTCGAGTATGTAAAAAATTTTTTAATAAATAATTATCTGTTTCATGATAATATGTATTTATGTTTCAAAATTGTGAATTTTTCGCAATTTTCAGATGTATTTTCTATGAAAATATGATTTCTTATGCTAAGATAAAATAGAAGGAAAAGGTGGAGCATTATGTATATATGGGTGATATTGGCAACATTTATGGTCGCTTTATACTCATTCAATTTGGCATATCGATCCGATTTGCGGTCCGTGCAAATTGAACCGGTTGCTCGTGCCCTAATATCTAAGCTCATTATCAAACAACAAGCCGCCGCCAAATATGTTAAGGCCAATACTCCACCTTATGCCCAAATTTCTGCCGAGGACGGAACCTCCATGGCCTCCGATACCGTGACATACGGCCCCGGAATCATTGCAACCGACCAGCTAACCCAAAGCAAAGGGGTGACCTATCTGCCTTTCGGCTTCAAAGATGACGGAACCGTTACGACCGAAATTTATTGCGTTGATAAAAATAATCCGGATACTGCGGCCGATTGCGGCAATGAAAATGCCTCACGCTATTTGGTGTCTTATATGGTTATTCCGCAAAGATGGCTCAATGTTCGAACCGGCATGCCCAACAATGATTTTAACCGTGCCGTGCAAGAGCTTATCGGCAATGATTCAACCTTTGGCTACCCCATTTGCAAAGACTATATTGAAAATAACGGCAGCGGCAGCAAAAAATGCGACCAATTGGTCATTAAAAGCCGCGGTGATGCCGAAGCTATTGCCGGAAACGAAGAAAATATGGCAGATTTGATGTTTCAGCTGCCGGTTTATATTTCTAAAAACGGCGGCTTTGCACGCACCTGTAATGATTCACAATCCGATGATTTGTGCTTGATGAACATTTGTGAATTTAAAGCAAAATATTATAAGTAGGCGGATATAAGGAGAGAGACAATGCTCAGAAAGATTAATGAACTGCGAAACCAAAAAGGCAGCATGATGGTAGAAGCCATTGCCATGCTCGGGCTTATTTCCATGGTTACACCGGTTATCTATAAAAAAGCCGCGGAAAGAACCAATGAAATGCAAGATATTAATGCCGCCAGCGAAGTCCGCACCATTGTTAACGCCATTGATGATTATTTGCGCGACAATTATGTGACCATTACTTCGGGCGGAACCGTGACTTCTAACTCGGCGACTTCCGATAAATCCGTCAATTACGGAGATTTTGACTTCGGCGCCGACAGCAGTGATACCGACGCCAAAACCACGACCCCGATTAATATTGAGCATTTTCGCGATTATTTGCCTTTGGGTTTTCGGGCCGAAGGAAAAATCTTTAAGGATTTTGATGTTGTGATTAAGCAAACCCGCGACCCGGCCGGAGAAAGAAAAGCGCTGACCACGGTTATGGTGGCCAAACCCAATGATAAAAACCCTAATCTTTCACGAATCCGTTCTTCGCGTATTGCGTCCATGATCGGAACCAACGGCGGTTTCTTTGACGGCGAAAAAGCAACCGGCGTGCAGGGCGTGTGGGAACTTGATAAAAATGACTTACCTAACGGCAACAACGTGGCCGAAGGCAGCATTGTTGCAACCTCTCTGGAAGCCGTGGCCGAAGGTACCGGCGGCGGTAAAAATGTTTTATACCGCGTGGAAGTCCCCGGCCACCCCGAATATAATGCCATGGAAACAACCTTGTCCATGGGCGGAAATAACATTGACCAAATTGTGAACCTGATTGCGGCCGGAGATTCTAACAACAACACCGTTAACATTAAAGCTCAAAATGACGGTGAAACAGCCATTTTGCACGTTCAGGGCGAAGGCGTGATTGACTCCACCCTCAAAGCCGCCGAAGAAAATTTTGTGGCCGAATCTGAATATATGCAACATAAACAAGCCTTATATGTCGGGGCTGATGCCTCCGATGATGCGGCTCAATTTGCCGTTAAAGGCGATACCGGTAGCATCAGGGCTTTGTCGGGCAACTTTAACGTGGCTCTGGAAGGCTCCACGCCTTATGTCAAATTGACCGGGACCGGCGGCAACACGGTTTTGAACGCCAACGAAGGGCTGGTCTCCTTCATGGAACAAAATGTGATGATCTCTCCCGAAGGAAACACCGATGTTGCCGGATATGCCCATATCAGCGGCGATATTTCGGCCGGAAGCGACGGTTTTAAGGCCAACAGCGCCGAAGCTCATTTTTATGACGAAACTTTGAATGTTTTAAACACGCGTAGCGTGAATATCGGTACTGCGGAAAATCCGGCCGACCTGCGCGTTTACGGCGAAGCTCAAATTGACAACCTGACCGTCGAGAAAAATTTTAAGGCCGGAAATATTAATGATTCCGGAAAATATGGTCTGAACGTTAATGAAACCAGCGGTGATGTGACCGTTAATGCGCAATTGGTTGCCAATAATGCGGCCGGAGCCAAAATTTTTGATGTTGGGAACACGCGCGCCAACACCACCGTGGCCAAACAATTTATTGCCGGCCGATATGATGCTTCCCGCGGCGGAATCGGCTTGGCTGCCGACGAAAGCGGAGCCACGGTGCGCTTTTTGGATACCAGCAGCTCGTTTTTGGTGAAAGATGTGAATGACTATAACCAAATCGAATCTAAACAAGGCTCTACCAGATTTGCCATCAACAACCAACAAGTGGCCGGCTTTTATGCCAATTCGGCCAATGTGCCGCAGGCTCAGTTTACGGCCGATGTTGCCGTTTTTGACGGAACGCAAAATGTTTTATCCATCAGCAAAAACAATACCGACGGTTCCGGTGTGGATAACGGACGCGGCACCATTCATATGCGCAAGGGCGTGATTGAAATTGACCGCAATGCCAATAGTGCCGACAACAAAACCAACCCCATCAGCTATATTAAGGCTGACCGCTTTGTCAGCAATGTGTCCGGCTCTTCTCCCGATGCTACAAACGGCGGCGTTAGCGGATATGCTTTTGAGGTTAATCCGGCTTATACGTCCATGATGAACGATATTAAGCTGGCCTCTCGCGGCGGAGCTCGTCTGAGCGATATTTTGCCTGACTTTATTAACAAAGGTATTTATGTCTTGGATAATACTTATTCCGGCAACGTGGACTGGACGGCTTCTAACTTAGGTTGGGACGGTTTGACCTTGAGCGGTCTTTCCGATTGCGGCTCCAGCACCAAATGCGATACTTCTCCGTGGCTCGGCTTTATTCCAACCCCGAACTGCCCGCCCGGATATGCTCAGGTGGCTACCATTTCGCCTATTCGCTTTGCCATGGCTCAAGCCGGTATTCCGGCCCAAAACACCTCAAAAGGCGAAGATTATCGCGAATTGCAAATCAGCGGCGACCCGCGTCGTGACAATGTTTCGGTCGGCTATACTTCCGAATCTGCCTCCAATTACGGCAGCATTTCTTCTCCGTTTGTGATTGTGACAGACAACGACCCCACGAATGCTTCCGGCGGTCGCAGCTATGCCATTGACGGCAACAAACAGTCCAAACCTCCATACTGGGCCGAAATGCTCAATACGCCTTATACTTTTCAGGTTAATACTTGGTTGAACACCACCCTGAAGGCCTATTATCATGATGGAAAATTTCAGGGTTGGCACGGCATTATGGGCTTTATTTATCCGGCAAAGACTTATGAATCTTATGCCCGCGCCATCGGTGCCATTCCGAGCGGAACCTCCATTACCAATAATACCATTATTTGGAATCTGTTTCCGGTCAGAAAAGAAGAACTGTCGGCCATTGCCACCATTTATTGCTACTTTGACCGCGCCAGATCTAATTTTTCCAGCACTTATGTCGATAAATATTTGCCGCACAAGCAAACCATGGGCAATATTCGCTTCCAGGAAAAACCCTCCGGACCCGATTATAACGACCCGAACTTAAATTATACCGGCGTTTGGTAGTTCGGCATTCATCCCTTGAAAGCTCTTTCCTTGCGGGAAGAGCTTTTTTGTTAATAAACGTTTAATAAATGCAAAATTAACGTTTATTTATAAAATAAATATTATAAAATGGGGTCAGGTTATTGATGGAACAATATATGTTTTTTTGCGGAGCGGCTTATGGCTGAAGTTGATGATTTTGATGCCCTTGACGAAGAGGAAGAACACAAAGAAATCAGTAAAAAGAAGATTTTGATGTTCTTGCTGCCGGTGCTCATTGCCATCGGAATTGCCGTGGGATTGTATCATTCTTTCGGGAGTTCTTTGAGCGACACCGAAGGTTTGCCTTATTCCGTTTTGGAGCAAGACGGCGCCGAAAACAAAAGCAGCATCATCTTTTATGACTTGCCCAAAGTCAGCGCTCCGTTGGGAAATGCCGTCGGCGGAAATGATATTGTCAGTTTTCAGGTCACACTTGAACTCTCTTCCAAAGAAGACATTCAAAAAGTTGAAGCCATGCTCTCTCGCTTTTATGACATTATTATTGCGCATACCCGCGAACTTCGTTCCGAAGAAGTTGACGGAGCCGAGGGTCTGTATTGGCTGAAACAAGAGTTGCTTTATCGGCTGAATCTGGCGGCCGCACCGGTTAAGATAAAAAATATCAACTTCAAAAGTTTTGATATCCAGAAAAAATAAAAGGAAATTTAACGTGGTAGATGATATTCAAAAGACACAATCGTCAACAAATGCAAATAATTGGGCCGATAAAATTGAGGTTTCAGATACACCTCAGGCGGCTGCGGATAATTTGAACGACGGAAAAATTCTCAATCAAGATGAAATTGACTCTCTTTTGGGCTATCATAGTGATGAGGACAACACCGAATATCGCACCTTAAAAACCGGTGTCAGAGCCATTTTGAACGGCTCAATGGTTTCTTACGAACGTCTGCCGATGCTCGAAATTGTTTTTGACCGTTTAATCCGTCTGATGGCCACTTCTTTGCGTAACTTTACGCAAGATAACGTTGAAGTTTCTCTGGAAAGCATTGAATCCATGCGCTTCGGTGAATATATCGATGCGCTGACCCTACCCACTTTGTTGACCGTGTTTAAAGCCGAAGAATGGGATAACTATGGGTTGATTTCTCTCGACAGCGCTTTGGTTTATTCCATTGTGGACGTGCTTTTGGGCGGACGCCGCGGCACAGCAGCCATGCGCATTGAAGGCCGCCCTTATACCACTATTGAGCTGAACTTGGTCAAAGATATGATTCAGTTGGTTTTGACCGACCTTTCCACCGCTTTTGACCCGATTACGTCCGTTAATTTTGTTTATGACAGAACCGAAACGAATCCTCGTTTTGCCACCATTTCTCGTATGTCTAACGCCGTTATTGTGGCACGTTTGCGTGTTGATATGGAAGACCGCGGCGGCAAAATTGACTTGATGATTCCGTATGCCACGCTCGAACCTGTACGCGAATTGCTTTTGCAAATGTTTATGGGTGAGCGTTTCGGCCGAGATGCCATTTGGGAAAACCACCTGATGGAACAGCTTTGGGATACTGATATTGAGCTTGATGCCGTGATGAAAGAAGTGGAAGTGAAATTCGGCGAAATCTCTAACTGGGAAAAAGGATCATTCTTGCCCTTGGATATGGCTCCGCATGATGATATTACTTTGCTTTGCGGCGATGTTCCGCTTTTGAAAGGCGCTATGGGCCGCAAAGGCGATAAGGTGGTTATTCGCATTAAAGGAAAGGCTGAAAAAAATGGATAATATTGATTTATTTATCAATTTATTGGTCATTGTGTTGTTGGTGCCGGCCATTATCTATGTTTATAAACTGGATAAAAATTTGACCTTGATGCGCCAGAATCAAAAAGCGCTTCTCAAGCTCATTGAGGCCTTGAACGATGCAACATATAAGGCTGAAAACAGCATTCCGAAACTCAAGTCCGTGACCGAAAGCTCAAGCAATGATTTGAAAGAAGTTGTCGATAATGCCAAAGAGCTTAAAGATGACCTGATGTTCATTAACGAAAGAGCCGATAATTTGGCCGACCGCCTGGAAGATGCCATCAAAACCGGACGCCAAATGAAGGATAATCCCAAAATCGGGGATTATGAACATACAGAAAAACAAGAAACCAAAGCTCCGCTGGCCAATGACGATATGTCTCGTTCCGAGGCCGAAATGGAGTTGCTCAAAGCTCTGCGTGCGATTAAATAATGCAAAGGATTGAAAATGAAACTGCTTAAAATCCGCTTTCGACTGTTGCCTATTTTTATTTTTGTGGCCGTGTTGTCTTTGTCGGTGAAAATCAACAGCGTTTATGATATCATCATCAATAAAGAATTGCCCAAAATCAGCATTTCGCAAAATAAGGCTTGGGCCGAAGAACAAGAAAATAAAGAAACGGCTCGCTTGAACCAAATTTTGGACGACAGCGACAAAGCCGCTCCTTCGGCCCAGAACGGCTCGGCCAACAGTGCGTTTACGCAATCGGAAGTGGCCATTTTGCAAGAACTGGCCGAAAGAAGAGAGGCTTTGGATATGCGCTCGCAGGAAATTGATAAAAAAGCCATTCAGCTCAAAGTGGCCGAAGAAGAAATTGATAAAAAACTGGCGCAGTTGAAAACTTATGAAGAAAAATTGCAAAAATTAATTAACAAATATAATGAGCAAGAAAAAGCGCAACTGGCCTCTTTGGTCAAAATGTATTCAACCATGAAACCCAAAGATGCCGCCCGCATTTTCAACACTTTTGATTTGGATATTTTGGTTGCCATCTTGAAGGAAATGAAACCTTCTTCTTCATCGGCCATTTTGTCGCAGATGGATGCGCTGAAAGCAAAGGAAGTTACAACCGCTCTTATCAGTCGAAATATTTAGATGTGAAACATGCTTAACCTGAAGAAAAGACATATTTTTGCAAAAATCTTCCGTTCTTGCCGGTGCGGCTTGGCGGGGTTTTTGTGTCTGATTTCTTCCGTGGCGGCGGCTGAGGTGCAATTTGCACAATCGCCGCAAAAGGCCGATATTTTGATTCCGCTTGAGGCTTCCGTTGATTATGAAGTGGAAGCCAAAGATGCCGAGTTGCTTTTATCTTTCAGCCAACCGATGGCCGATATGTTGACGGCAACGAGCAAACAATTGCCGCTGTTTGTGCAGGCACAAAAGTTGTCTCCCGACAAAAAAGCCATTCGCTTGGCCATGAAAAATCCGTATAGCGTTCGCACCTTGAATGCCAACGGCATTTTGCAGATTGAGATTGTGCCGCAAACAAACAAAGCCCCGAAAAACAACGCCGGCGGGAATAAGATTTTGCTTGATTTCGGCCAACATGAAGATTTTTTGCGGATGTCTTTTGCTTTTCAAAACCGGCCTCATTATGCCGTTAAAACCGACAAAAACGCCACCATCATTTCTTTTATGACACCGGTTGAATTTGACTGGAGCAAGGTCAGAGATTCTGACATATACCCGTTCATTGAACAGTTCAGCAATCCTTTGGGCGGAACGGATTTGAAAATTCCGAACAAATTGCTGAAATCTTTTGAATATAATGACAAAATTGTTTTAGATTTTGTGCCGAATGCCAATCTATCTACCCCCAAAGCAGAAGTTATCAAAAGCCAAAATATTGTCGGGCGGCAAACTCAGCTGGCTCAGGCCGATGAAAATGTTGTCAAGAAAGATGAAGTGGTCAGCTTGGCTTTTTCATGCAATATGGAAATGGGCGTGAGCGTTTTTCAAAGAGGAAGATATATTTGGGTGGCTTTTGACCGTCAAAGAAATTTGGATTTGGATGAGCTCCGCTTCACCAGCCGAAATTTGGTAGAACAGATTGTGCAGGTTCCGCATACCAAGGCAACCATTTTGCGAATCACCCCCAAAAAAGACGTGCGCGTCGGTCTGCGTCAGGAAGGTTTGCTGTGGATTGTCGATTTATACACGCATAATGTGGACTATAAGGTCAAAGAAGTGCCGATATATGTTCAATATAACAGCATGCGAGAATCTTACTTATACATTCCGACGGAGAGCGGCGGAAATTCTCTTTCCATCATTGATCCCGAGGTGGGCGATGTTATCTTAATCGGAACCGAAACCGAGCTCGGCATGGCCATTAATGAAGATTATCATTATCAAGATTTGGAAATTTTGTCGGCCAAACAAGGTTTTGCTCTTGTGCCTAATGCCTCGGATATTATGTTGCTTAAAGGAAACAGCGGTTTTACGATTAAGGCCGATAATCGGAGTTTGAATATCTCCGATAATTTGGATACCCTCAAAAGACAGCAACAATTTTTGCAAAAAGTATCCGATGTTTTTGATTTGAGCATTCCGGCGCAATTGTTGTGGCTGAACTTTAATGAGGCGGAACAGCAGCTCAAACAAGATATTAATAATGCGTCTTTGGAGCGCCGCGTTGAGGCTAAGCTCTTGCTCATCAGATATTATTTGGGTATGGGGCTGGGGACCGAGGCCAAACATTTGCTCAAAGATTTGACGCCGGCCGAAAAAAACAAAATCAGACCCGAAACTTTGGCGGCCTTGACCGGTGTGTCCAACTTTTTGATGCGTCGTTATGACGAGGCTTTGGATAATTTTTCTCATCCGGCTTTGCAAAATAATAATGAAGCCGTTTTCTGGCGTGCGCTGACCGATGCCGCTCTGGAGTTCAAAAAAGAAAATGATGCGATTTTGTTGACTTTTGTTTCGGTTATTCGCGATTATCCGCAAGAGCTCAAAGAAAGAATCGCCTTGGTTGCTCTTGATACCACCACCAGGGCTTATGATGATATTTCCACGCAAAACTTTTTGGATATTCTCAAAGACTCAAAAGAAAGTGACGCGCGCCGCTCGCAAATTTTGTTCCTTAATGCCCAAAATTTTGAATATCAGGGTTATCCGAACAATGCGCTTAAAGAATATGGCTTTGCCGCTATGCGCCAATCTCAAAAATATGCCTCTCTGGCTCGGTATAAAAAAATGGATTTGCAGGTTAAGCTCAACTTGACCTCTCCGCAAAAAGCCATTGAAGAGTTTGAAAGATTGCGTTTTGCTTGGGGGGAACCTCAGTTCAAATTTGACTTGTTGCAACGCTTGGCAGAAGTTTATGTTCTGGATAAAAACTATTATAAAGCCTTGCTGACTTATAAACAAAGTTTGGACTTGGCACCGACACCGGCTCAGAAAAATGCCGTGCTGGAAAAAATGATAAATCTTTTTGAAGATTTGTTTATCAATGGGCGAATCGATGAGCTTCAGGCCGTGAAAGCCATTGCTTTGTATAAAGATTTTGATTGGTTGGCGCCGCGCAGCAAATATTATACCGCCATTGCACTCAAACTTGCCGACCGCATGGTTGCCGTTGACTTGCTGACCAGTGCCACTGACCTATTGAAAGAACAGTTGCGCTTGGTCAACCTTTCCGATGAGCAAAAAGCTCAGGTCGGGGTTCGCTTGGCTTTGATTTATTTGTTTGAAAATGACAGCATTGCCGCTTTGGATATTTTGAACAGTACCGATGCGCCTCATCTGCCGAAGAATCATCAACAATATCGCAAAATCATTAAAGCAAAGGCTTTGGCTTATCTCAACAAAACTGATGAGGCTTTGGCTTTGCTTGACGATGATTACAGCAAAAACGCTTTGTTGCTCAAAACCGATATTTATTGGAAGTCGGCTCAATGGAGCAAAGCGGCCGATACCATCAAATTTTTAATTGAAAAGCCTCAAAACGGAAAAGCGCTTTCTTCCGAGCAAATGTCTTATATTTTGGATTGGATAACCGCCTTGAAAAAAGCCAATCGCAATACGGTTATTTATCGCATCAGAAACACATTTTTGCCTTTCTTCAAAGGGACTGCTTTTGAAAGCACGTTCAATGTTTTGACCACCAACTTGGAAACCAACCGCGTGGATATGAACTCCATTGACAAGGCGGTGAGCGATATTGCGGCTTATAGCAATTTTTCCAAAATATATGACGAATCTTTGCTCAAAACCATGCCGCAACAGCCTAAAAATCAATAGGAGGACGCGACTTGAAGTTTAAGATTCATTCGCCTTATGCTCCGGCCGGAGACCAGCCGCAAGCCATCAAAGAGCTTTGCGAAGGAATTGACCGCGGCGACAGATCGCAAGTTTTGTTGGGCGTTACCGGCTCGGGCAAGACCTTTACCATGGCCAAGATTATTGAACAAACGCAACGACCGGCTTTGATTATGGCGCCAAACAAAATTTTGGCGGCGCAACTTTATTCGGAAATGAAAGAATTTTTCCCCGAAAACCATGTCGAATATTTTGTTTCTTATTACGACTATTATCAGCCGGAAGCCTATATTCCCAAAACCGATACTTACATTGAAAAAGATTCGGCTTTAAACGAGCAGATAGACCGGATGAGAAACGCCGCCACTCGTAGCATTTTGGAAAGCCGCGACGTTGTTATCGTCGCCTCGGTTTCCTGCATCTACGGTTTGGGCGATGTGGAATCATATTCGGCCATGACTTTTCCGCTGACGGTGGGAGACAGCGTCGATATCAAAGATGTCTGCCGCCATTTGACCGAGTTGCAATATGAGCGCAATCAACAAAACTTTATCCGCAGTTCTTTTAGGGTCAACGGCGATGTTTTGGATATTTTTCCGGCCCACTATGAAGACCGAGGCTGGCGTATTTCTTTCTTTGGCGATGAAATTGAGAGCATTCATGAATTTGATTCTTTAACCGGCAAAAAAACCGCAACCTTAAACTCTGTCACCATCTATCCGGCCAACCACTATGTTACGCCGCGGCCGGCCATCTCACAAGCTATTGTGACGATTAAGAAAGAACTGGAAGAAACCATAGAAGATTTTAAGAGCAAAGGCAAATTGCTCGAGGCGCAAAGAATTGAGCAACGCACGCGTTTTGACCTGGAAATGCTGGAAACCACCGGTAGCTGTAAGGGCATTGAAAACTACTCCCGACACCTAACCGGCCGCAAAGCCGGTGACCCGCCGCCGACTTTGTTTGAATATCTGCCGCCGGATGCTTTGGTCTTTATTGACGAGAGCCACATTTCGGTACCGCAAATCGGCGCCATGTATAAGGGAGATTACAGCCGCAAACACACGCTGGCCGAATATGGCTTCCGCCTACCCTCTTGCGTGGACAACCGCCCCTTAAAATTTGCCGAATGGGATAAGATGCGCGGCCAAACCATTTTTGTTTCCGCCACCCCCGGGGATTGGGAGCTGGAGCAAAGCAAAGGCGTGTTTGTTGAGCAAGTCATTCGCCCGACCGGCTTGTCTGACCCTCTGTGCATTGTCCGTCCGGTAGATGACCAAATTGATGATTTGATGCACGAATGTCATAAAACCGCCGAAAAAGGCGAGCGTGTTTTGGTCACCACCTTGACCAAGAAAATGGCCGAAGATTTGACCGAATATTTGAGCGAAAACGGCATCAAAGTGCGTTACCTGCACTCCGATATTGATACTTTGGAGAGAATTGAAATCATCCGTGATTTGCGTCTGGGTGTGTTTGATGTTTTGGTCGGAATCAACCTGCTGCGCGAAGGTTTGGATATTCCGGAATGTTCACTGGTGGCCATTTTGGATGCCGACAAAGAAGGCTTTTTGCGTTCCACCCGCTCGCTCATCCAAACCATTGGTCGAGCTGCCCGCAATGCCGAAGGCCGGGTGATTTTGTATGCCGATAAGATGACCGATTCACTTAAAGCCGCGTTGGATGAAACCTCGCGCCGCCGCGATAAGCAAATCAAATATAACATTGAACACGGCATCACCCCGCAAACCATCAAGAAAAAGATTTCCAATGCCCTGGAAGAAATGACCAAAGGCGATTATGTTGAGGTGGCCAAAGACACACCCAACATCAAAGATATCAAAAATATTGATAAAAAACTCAAAGATTTGGAAAAAGCTATGCGTGAGGCCGCCGCCAACCTTGAGTTTGAACAAGCCATGGTCTATCGTGACGAGATTAAAAAACTCGAAAAAATGTATCTGAAAAACTAGAAAAAGATTCAGAAAATTTGCAATCTGATTTTTAATGATTGGCGTTGTTCAAAATGCGCTGTTTGTCGCGGTTCCAATCTCGCTCTTTGGTGGCTTCGCGCTTGTCATACATTTTTTTGCCGCGTCCCAAGCCAATTTCCAGTTTGGCTCGCCCTTTGTCATTGAAAAATAGTTTGATTGCTATCAGTGTTGCTCCTTTGCGCGCCAAGGCGTTGATGATGTCTATTATCTCTTTTTTCTTCAAAAGCAATTTGCGGTCGCGTTTTTCAACATGGCTCTCATAGCCCTTGTTGGCATATTCGGCAATGAACATGTTGGACATATATAACTCGCCGTTTTTTTCCACGCCATAGGCATCATTGATGTTGGCATGGCCCAACCGCAAAGATTTGACCTCGGTTCCGCTTAATTGCAAACCGGCAATGTATTTTTCTTCTATCAGATAATCAAAATGGGCGCGGCGGTTTTGGTCTACGACGCCGGTGCTGATTTAGTCAGTTTTTTTCTTTTTTTCTGCCATTTTTTTCTCTTTTTCTTTCTTATAATCAAAAAAAAAAGAACAAACAACAAAAAAGTTCAGAAACTATGTTTTGTACTTTTTTTTCGTTTTTTTTCTTTTTTTTTTTTTCTTTTTCTTTTTTTT
>CALXPK010000038.1 GCA_944390265.1 uncultured Alphaproteobacteria bacterium
AGCTCTTCGGCAGTCTCAATCCCCTCGGTCGCAGCCTTGATGGTCTGAATGCCTTGGCTCATTGCGTCAAGCAAAGCACTCAAATCATCGGCACGATTGGTCAGCGCGCTTGCAGTATAATATGAGCTCGGATTATCAATCGCCGAATTAACTTTTAAGCCGGTCGAAAGCCTCAGTTGGGTTTGGTCTTGCAGTTGGGAAATTTGTTGCAAACTCAGCAAATTGCTCCGCATTGAGGCGGTCAAAGAGATATCACTCATTTTGCACCTCGCACGGGTTTAATAAATTGAATTTGCATGAAAAATTAAAGGATATGACATAATAATTGTAGGATATGACTTGATAATAAGATTCGGATACGGCAAAACTTTTCGCAAATTTTGCGAAAAGGCTCAAATTAATATGTTTTCTTACTGAAGATAACATTCTGCCATATCCTCAAAAAATTTTTTAGTTCTAAAAAACCATGCGGCTGATCATTCCGCACGGTTTAAAATATAACAAATGCAAGTAAAATTTTGGTTAACGGAGCAAATTTATCAAAAGGACTCGGCGCCGGGCTCAAGACTCGTCAAAGTTGTCAAACACAAAATTTGACTCTCAATTTTCTTGAGGAAAACTTTGGGGATAACCCAGACTCTGTTTGCGAATCAGAAAAAGTTAAGGAATCATTAACCAGAAATGAGATTTATGTTTTGAGGTTTTTGAGATGTTAGATTTTGATAGTGAAATGCAAACAAGAGTGACTGATGATATCGCCGTTTCCGCTTGTCCGGTTTTGGTCGAAGAATCGGCTCAGGGCAATTTGTGGGGATACTATCTCTGCATTGAGAATAATTCAAAACATAAGATTCAAGTGCTCGGTAAAAATTGGAATATCAGCGATGATAAGGGTCATTTGTATTGCGATGATTCCATGGGCTTTAAGGGTGAAATTCCCGAGCTCGAACCAGGGGAGTATTTTGAATTTACCTCCACAGCTCCGATAGACTCGCATAATGCTGTTTTTTATGGAAGTTGTAAAATCGTTGATGAAAAACGGCAGGTGACCAAAGAGATTTTAATCCCGACTTTGACTTTGGCAACAGCTCATCAACGCAAAAATGCCGTTTTGAACTAAAAAAAAGCCCCGAACATTTTTTTGTTGCGGGGCCTTTTTTTGTTTGTTTTTTTGCCGGCTTATTCAAAACTTTCAATATAGTCGTTATTTTCAATATAAGCATTTAAGTAACGATGAATGTTTTGATCCATTTTGGCATTGAACTCGTTGAACAATTTGGTCACCATGGAGTTCCAATATTGCTCTTTTTCGGCAATGTCGGTGTCGGCCGGAATAATCAGCTCGCGCCAGGCAATGACCTCGGTTTCGGCTTTGGACAAGCTCTTGGTGTCGGTGATGCGGATGACAACATCTAAGTTGGCGCGATATTTGATGCGGTCTTTGGTGAACATCTCTTGCGCTTTTTCAATCTCTTCGGTGACGCTGGCATCTTTGATGATGACTTCGGCAATGTTGTCACTGCCAAAATCTACCGCTTTCAAACGGTCACGAGCCCAAACTTTGGCCGTTTTTTCAATGGAGATGGGGAACAGATGCTCCACATTGGGGCGTGTGAATGACGGTGTGAACTCTGACGTGATGTCGATTTGTTTTACTTTCAAATCTATTGGGGCAAAGTTGCTAAAACGCGGCATGCGATAATTGTCCGGCTCTTCTTCCGTTGTTTTGAACAACGCACAGGAAGATACCAGAGAAACAATTAACATAAGCGGTAAAATTCTTTTTAACATTTTCATCTTTTTAATCCATAAAATTAATATCTCTGTTTTTACAATATATTTTATAAATTAAAATGTCGTTAACGTCTTAATGTTGCAAAATTTCGCCTTTGTCAAAAACATATTTCTCCCCGCAGAAATGGCATTCGGCCGTGATTTTGCCGTTTTCGGCCAAATGTTCAATCTCGTCTTGGTCAAAAGAACGCAAGGTGTTGAGCAATTTGTCTCGATTGCAACGACAGCCGAATTTATATTCCATGCTCTTGGTGATGACCAAGTTGTTGTCATGATACAAGCGATGCAAAATTTCTTCCGCGCTCAGATCGGCATTGAAAACTTCATCTGCCGTGAGTGAGTGCAAAAAGACTTGAGCTTGCTCCCAAGCGTCTTTGGCGGCGTCTTCATCCAAAAACTCTTTGCCGCCTTTGACCGGCATTTTTTGAATCATGATACCGGCCGCGCTCCAGCTCTTGGACTCTCCTTGCGGCGGCAACAAAAACAACTGCAAGGCGGTGTCTATCTGTTCAGATTGTTTGAAATATCTTAAAGCACAATCGGTTAAGGTTTTGCCCTGCAAATCGACAATGCCTTGGTAAAGCTGGGTGTCGGGGCCTTGGTCAACCGTGAATGCCAAATGACCTTCGCCCATCAGGTGCGGGGCAGGTTCAATTTCGCCGCTCATCTTTCTTAAGGCTTGGGCTTGCTCCAAATGAGCTTCATCAAACTTGGCGCAGGCGCGCATGGTGCCATCGGATTTTACATCAACCACCACCATGGAAACCGGTCCGTTGCTTTCGGTTTGCAAGGTGAACAAGCCGTCATATTTGATAGAACTTGCCAAAATGGCGGCCAAAGCCGAGTTTTCGGCGATGACGGCGGAAACCGGCGTCGGATACTGATGTTTTTGCAAAATGGTGTCTATGACCTTGTTTAATCTGACCAAGCGACCGCGAAAAGCACCGTTTTCAATGTGAAAAGAGGTGCAGATATCAAAATTGTTCAAAATTTTTTCCCCTTATTAGTGAATTTTTAGATTTCTTGTTGTCTAATATGTAGTGATTTTGAAGGGAGTTTGCAAGTTGTTTGATGAACCGGAAAAAACATTCAAGAAAAAAGTTTTGAAAAAAATTACCGCGCAACGGTTGAAAAATATTGCGCTCTATTATCTCAAACGTTATGAAACTTCGGTTTTTAATTTGCGCCAAGTGTTGCAAAAACGTGTGAATGACTATGCCTATCAAAACAAAGAATTTGATAAGAAAGAGGCTTATGGCTGGATTGAAGAAATTATCTCCGATTTTTGCCGCTTTAATTATGTGAATGATGAGCGCTTTGCCGAGCTCAAGATTAAAGATTATCAAGCGATGGGCAAGTCCATCCGCTATATTAAAGCCAAGCTCAAAGAAAAAGGGGTGGATGATGAGATTGTCGAGCGTTTACTTTCCGAACAAGATTATGATGAGTTGGCGGCGGCGCTCAAATTTGCCAAGAAAAAACGAATCGGCCGTTTTCGCCCAACCGATAAACAAGCCGAATATAAGCAAAAAGATATGGCAGCTTTGGCTCGTGCCGGTTTTTCTTATGATATAGTTTGTGAAGTTTGTCAGGCGGAAGAAGATTTTTAATATTCCACTTTGCTCAAATATAGACCGCAGGCCGGCGCATTGGGGCCGGATTTTCTCCGGTCTTTGGCTTCCAAAATGGTTTTAATGTCTTCGGGCTTAATTTGATGATTGCCGACCATTTTCAACGTGCCGACCATGTTTCTGACCTGATGATGCAAAAAAGATTTGGCTTCAACAATAAAATCTATCTCATCGCCATTTTGGACAATGTCCAATCTATCCAGCGTTTTTATCGGTGATTTGGCCTGACAAGCGGCAGCGCGAAAAGAGGTGAAGTCATGCCGGCCAAGCAGATATTTGGCGCCTTCACGCATTTTTTCCACATCCAGCGGATAGGGCACCCACCAGACTCGATTTTTTTGTAAGGCCGGGAAAGAACGGCGGTTCAAAATTTTATAAATATATCCCCTTCCTTTGGCGGAAAAACGAGCATTAAAATCATCCGAAACTTTTTCAACTTTCAAGACACTCATGGCAATATCTTGACTGCGCAAGTGATGATTCAAGCCTTGCAACATTCTAAATTCATCGACCTCTTTATCCATGTCAAAATGTGCAACCTGACACAAAGCGTGTACGCCGGCATCGGTTCGGCCTGCGCATTGAACGGTAATTTTGGGCTCTTTGCCATAGATGGTAAAAGGATTATAGACATTGCCTTTTTCATCGGCCGAAACTTTTTCCGCGCCGGTAAAGCAGGCAATGGCGGTTTCCAGATATTCTTGAGCGCTGGGGCCGTCCAGTTGTCTTTGCCAACCGAGCAAATTGGTTCCATCGTATTCTAATGTTAGTTTGTAACGCATTTTTTTCTTAAAACTCGTATAATGGGCGATTAGTGCGTTGCCATCGGGTAAAAAGTGTCCTCACGTACCTCTATGTACGCTGCGGTACTTTTTCCCTCGGCGCCTACTACTCGCCTCATTCTCCGAGTTTTTCCTTTTGTTTGTAAATAGTTGTGTCTCCACCAAAAAAAGGGGAATAAAATCTATCCCCCTTTTTATTATAAAACTTTGCTTTTGGCAAATGTTTATTATGCGGCTTTGGCCATATTTTCTTGTTTTTCTTCTTCTTTCCACAAGCCTAATTTCTTTTGAACC
Source organism: uncultured Alphaproteobacteria bacterium (assembly GCA_944390265.1). GTDB lineage: Bacteria > Pseudomonadota > Alphaproteobacteria > RF32 > CAG-239 > CAJLXD01. The sequence goes on from CALXPK010000038.1 coordinate 4,502, forward strand.
GCCCAGATAACACGCAATGCCTCCAAAGCATTTTGACCGGTAATTCTTGGTGTTTCTTTGCCGTTGACGCAGTTGATGAAGTGGGTCAGCTCTGCGGTCAAAGGTTGGTTGGTCGGAATGAACAATTGTTCAACACTGCCTTTCAAGCCATAGTTCATCCAATCGGGGATGCTGTCTTGGTTGACATAAGGCATGCGGCCTTGAGAATGAACGTTGATGCTTTGGTTGATGAAGTCCATGTCAATGTAGTTGGTATCCGTGGTTACGGTTAGTGTGCGGACACGGGCTTGAGTGATGCGGCTGGCCGTGATGTTGGCGGTGACGCCGTTTTCAAATGTGAGCAAAGCTGTGATGTAGTCTTTGCCTTCCGGATGATCCGGCGTGGTTACGGCCGCGGCTTGAATGTTTTTAATCGGCGATTGTACCAAAGACAAAATGATTTCGGCATCGTGAATCATCAAGTCCATGGAAACATCTACATCGGTAATGCGGCCGCTGGCGGCAGACATGCGTTGTGCCGTCAAAGAACGAATCTTTGAGGTATCGTGCAAAATTTTGTGCATTTGTTCAACTGCCGGATTGAATTGTTCAATGTGGCCGACAAGCAAGGTTACATGATTTTTGGCGGCGGCATCAATCAAACGTTTGCAACCTTCTTCGGTGGTGGCAAGCGGTTTTTCCATCATGCAGTGAATGCCGCGATTTAAGAAAAATTCACCCACATCGGCATGAGTGACCGAAGTGGTTACAACACTGACGGCATCTACATTGGCGGCAACTTCTTCCAAGCTCGAGAAGGCTTTAATACCAAACATTTCGGCAGCTTTTTCTCTGGCTTCCGGAAAAATATCATACACACCGACAAGTTCCACGCCTTGAAGGTTTTTATATGTTTTCAGGTGGTTTTTGCCCATCATACCGGCGCCGATGACGGCAACTTTAACTGTGTTAGTCATGAGTTTTTATTCCTTAATTTTAAGTTTGCTGATTTATTTAGTTTACTATTAGCAAAAGTTTTGATAAAAATCTTTTAAATTCTTGTTACATATTGTTACATGTTTGTTACATTGAAAGCAGATGCCATGAAAAACACATTTTCTTTGTCGGTTGTTTCCCTTTTTCTCTTGGGTTTGCTGGCCGCTTGTTCCACCCCGAAAACAGAGGAAAAGCCTCTGCCGCCGATGGAAAAAACAGCGGAAGTTTTGGATATTGAACCGGTTAAAGGCCGCTTGAATGTTTATACTTCCATGGCGCGGGCGGCTAAATATAACATTACACTGGCCAACAAAAATATGTATAAGGCCATTGTTACGGATACGGCCGGCAAAAATACCGAGCAGATTTTTGCTTCTCTTCTCAATGTGAAAAACGGCGGAAATCAGAGCTTTTACGAGGCTTCGCGTGATTTGGACTTTGCCATTGTTTATGCCGCATCGCATTTGACCGCCAACAGCCGCTATATTCAATCTTATATCTACCAAAAAACGGCACAACAGCTGGCTTTGGCAACCATTAAAGCTCATCAGGATACGCTTTTTGCGCAACGCAAAATCAAAGAGCTCGACAGACGAATCGCCTCGCAGGAAAAAAGCGTGAAAGCTCTTGATGCCAAACTTGCCAAAAACGGCAGCTTGTCTGATGCCGATTTGGAATATAAGAAAAATTTGGAAGTTTCCATTAATAAAATGCAGCAGTTGAAGAGCTTTTTGGCCGCGTTTGTCACCGATTTTGCCTCGCTGACCAAGGTGGAAAGCAAAGACTTGCATCTGCAAGGCAAAAATTTTTATGAATTGCAAGACTTTGACAAACGCAACCAAGTTTCGGCTTTTCAAAATACGGCCATAGATAACCGCAGTGAGTTTGATTTGGCGCGCAAAGAAATTTATGGCTTTAATCCGCGCGATGCCCTTAAAGATGCCAAAAGTTTTTATCCCGAAACCCAACGTTTGGATCTTAACGGGGTGGATGAAAATACCGAACGCTATAAACAAGGTTTGAGCGCTTCGGCCGAAAGTGCCGCCAGAACATTGGTGAATGATGTGCAGGCTTATTTGAATGAGCAAGATTTGGAGCTCAAACCCGCGCTTTTGCGACAGGCCTTTGAACAGCTCGGTGCCGCAATTATGGTGCAGATTGAGCTTGACTTTGTGATGGTTCGAACCGCAGATGAAGATTATGCCGTGGCTTCCGAAAAAACAGCTCAGCTTCGGAGCGAAATCCGCAGCCAAGAACGGCAGAAAAATTTGTCGGATGAAGAGCGTAATGCTTTGGTTAACAAACGCTTGGCGCTCGATGAGGCCGAGTGGGCGCAAACCCAAATTTCTTCCGAAAGAGCCATGACTTTGCGCGCGCTTTATTTTCATGCTGGCTTGTCTCCTTTTTCGGAGAAACTTTTGCAAGAAAAAATTGCCCCGATTGAAACCGCCCTCAAAAAAGCCTTTAACCAAGATATGATTGATATGCTTTCCAAAGCCGATGAACATGCCAAGGTTTTGAAAAACACCGGTAATACTTGGGCCAAAGAAGATAATTGGTTGGAGGTTTTGATTGATCAAGGCGGCAAAAAAGAAGAAAAACCCATCACTTTGCCCCTCAAACCGGCCGGAGATTTTGACCCTTATGAGGGTGAGGCTTATGACAAAATGCCGGTGATGCAATTGGGGGCTTATCGGCAAAAAGAAAATGCCAATATTGAGTGGCAGATGCTGAAAGAAATTTATCCGGAATTTTCTTCGGTCAAGCCCAAAGTTGAAAGCTCCGTGCAGGGCGGCAAGATGATGTATCGTTTGATATTGAAATCTAAAACCGGCGGCTGGCTCAGCCTTTGCAACAAACTTCGGGCCGATAAGGTGGAATGCATTTTGCGCCAGAAATGATGTTAAAATGCTTGTCAATATTCGGCAAATATTTTATTATGTATTAAATTGTCAAGTTGCAGAAAGATTTTTGAGACATGTCTGATTATAATAAATTTTCTGTTCCGCCGCGCAAAAACAGGCAAAGTGACGAAAATGTGTTTGATTTTTCGTCCTCTAAGCGTGCGTATCCGCCTAAAAAGGTTAGCGATACGGCTTTGTCTTATTCTTGGCATGCCGTTTCCAACCAAAAAGAAACATTGGGCGAGGAAGGAACATTGCCTCCGGTTGAAGAGGCGCCGAAGACAGCTCCCAAACCTCAGAAAGCTCCGCAAAAAAATGCATTGCGGCCATCGCAAATTTCCATGGCGGAAGTTTCCATTGAAAACAAGATGTTTAAAATCCCCGAAGGTCTTGATTCTGCCGGAAAAAATTTGAACGGGCAAAATTTGGTCGGGCAAAATTTGGCTAAGGCCGATTTGGCCGGTGCCGATTTTTCTGCTGCCGATTTGACCGGTGCCGATTTGAGCGGGGCAAATTTGCGCGGGGCCGATTTGAGCGGTGCCAACATGACCGATGCTAATTTGTCTCAGGCCGATTTGAGCGGTGCGGTCTTGGCCGGAGCCAACTTGCTCAGAACCAATTTTACCGGCGCCAAACTCAACGGCGTGACCTTGACCGAAGCCAATTTGGAAGAGGCTATTTTGCTCGGGGTTGAAATTGATGCGCTCGGCATTGAAGAACTGCAGGCCTTGATTGAATATATGGCCGTCTATTATCCGCATAAGCTCAATTTGACCAAACTTAACCTGACCTTGCTTGACTTGTCTAAGATAGATTTGACCAAGGTGAGCTTGCGCGGGGTGGATTTTACCGGTTGCTCTCTGAAAGGCGTTAATCTTTGGGAGCTGGATTTGAGCGAATGTATCATTTCTCCGGCGCAGATTGCCGAGGCGCTCGGATATCCGCCGACACCTCAAGAGCTGGCTAAGCTCCTTGCTCCCAAAAAGAAAGAAAAACAAAAAAGCAAAGGCATTGATTTGCATGATTTGTTTTATGACAACGGCAAAGAGTTCGGGGTTTGGGACGTGACCAAAGAAAAAGGACTTGATATCGGCAAGTTGGTCGAATCGGGCATGAAGTTGTTCCGAAAATCGGCAGGGAAACCTCAACCTTCTCAGGAAGGGGAAGAAATCGTGGCTCAAATTAAAGAAGAAAAATTGCGTCAGGATGAAGATAAGGCGCGCAACGAAGAGCTCAAAGAGCGTATCATGCAACGCAAAGAAGAAGAACGCAAAAAACTGGCCGCCAAGAAAAATGAGTTTCAACAAGAAGTCAGCAAAGAACAATCTTTGGAACAAGAGCGGCAAAATGCGCCGGTTCAATCTGCCGAAAAATCTAAAGACAATGTCAATATCGAGCGCTTTATGAAGCGAGATCGCGGTCGTGATTAAGGAGAAAAATGGCGCCCGAATTTTTCAATAATCTTAAACCTTTTCTCAAAAAAAGCGGCAAAAAGTTTTTGTTGCTGGCGGCGTTGCTGGCAGGCTTTTTTTTGTTGGCGGCTTTTTTGATTGCATGGCTGCGTTTGGCGCAAAAAGGTTTTAGCTTGCAGGTTTTTCACGAGGCGCTTACTTTTGCTCGCAAAGTGTTTTTTAACCCCTTATATTTGGGTGATGTTTATGTTGATTGGGGTGAAAAATTTTGGAAATCTTGGGGACGGGAAAAACTGACTTGGGCTCAGTTTATTCCGATGATTTTGCCGCTGGCTTTGCTCTTGTTTGTGGGCTGGAAAGGGCGCTTCCTTTATAAAAAGCTGTATAAAAAACTCAAAGAAAGTTTGAAAAAAGTTATTTTTTCCGATGTGCAAAAATTGGCTGATCGCGGCCTGATGAACGGAAAATTTTCTGTTTTGGGCGTGGCAGACAATATGCTGTTGCAAATGACAAAAAATCAATCTTTGTTGGCCTTGGGCAATGATAGTGCCGGAAAAACCTCTTCAATTTGTATTCCCAGCATTTTGAGCGCTCATGAAAGTTGTGTTATTGCGGTGAGTTCTCAAAACGAGTTGGCCGAATATACCAGCGGATATCGTGCCTCTTTGGGAAAGGTGTTTTATTTTAACTGGGGGCTTAATGATGCGCCTTTGAAAAATGAATATTATCCGCGCTGGAATCCTTTGTCGGTTAAAGAAATGCCGGCAAAAGGCGAGATGAGAGAAAATTATTTGAAAGGCCTTTCCCGCTATTTTGTTTTGCACAATGCCAAAACCGAAACCCTGAATGATGACTATTGGCCGCAACTGGCGGGAAGAGCCATGTTTGGGCTTTTGAGCTTTTTTGTGGCCAAAATTGAGCGCGCCGCCGCCAATGACTATTTTTTGGGCGTGCTTTTGGAAAAAGGACGCTTGTCCGGCGAGGAAAAGCGTTTGCTTCTGAGCTATTATGTGATTATGAACAAAGAATATGCCGCACCGGCCATTGAAAAAGTGGAGCATGGCCAGTTGACCAAAGAGACCTATTTGCCGATTGGCAGTTGGGAAGGCGTGCCGCAGGCTTGGCAAGGCAAAGAGCTTTGTCTTTCCATGTTTGCCGATTGGCTGTTGCAGTGTTTTTTGGTGGTTAAAGCTCAAGAAAAAGATGCCGTGGATGCTTGGAAAAAAGTGTTGGAATTTTGTTTGCAAGAGGCTGAGTTCTTTGGCTATGATGAAATGGTGGCCGAGATATTGCGCCAAATGTTTTATCTTTCCGGCAAGCAAAGAAGCGTGATTTTTCCGATGGTGCTTAATCCGCTCAGCGTTTTTAGGCTTTCTTCGGTCAGAGAAAGAACTTCTACCAGCGATTTTGAAATGTCTCAACTGCGCAAAACTTTTGCCGATAAGGTGCAGACCATATATTGCGTGGCCGGAGATAAAAATGTTAATTTTATCAATAAATTGTTTGTGGATATGGCTTTGCATCATTGTTTGATTCATGCCCCGAGACAAAATGAAAGACCGCTGTTGTGGATTTTTGACAATTTGGAACAACAGCCCGAATATAAATCTTTGACCAAAGCCCTTGATGAGGCTCCAAAACGAAATTTGGCCTTTATTTTAACCGCTTCTTCTTTGGCCAATTTGCAGTTGAAATATTCGCAAAACGCTTTGGAAAATATGATTAATAAAACACAATACAAAATTTTGTTGTCGGAGAGTTTGTCCGGAGCCGCCAATGAGGTGCAAAAATTGGCCAGCGGCGGAATCGTGACTTCGGCGGCCAAAAATGCGGCTTCTCTTTGTCGGGTGAATGATGCGGCTTATTTTAGAAAAGTGGCCAAACATTTGGCTTCTCTCAAACGTCCGCTTTTAACGCAGGGTGATGAAATTTTGTTTTTGCCGAGTTTTTATCAGATGCCTTTTAAAGTGCGCTCGGCATATTTTTTGGCATTTGATAATTTTAAACGGAAGGCCACGATGGATGCCGCTTATTTTGTCGGAGAAGACTTGTTGCATCAGCGCAATGTGCAAGATATGGAAACACCGGAATTGCTCGATGTTTTGCAAAGCACCGGTTGTAAGCTCGAAAATGTGGAAGATATTGATATGTTTCTTGATGACAAATATGAAGAAGCGGTTGAGACCATTGAACAGGTGGGCGATAAAGAAAGCGTTTTGGCTGATGATATTTCCACGCGTTGGCAAAATGAGAATAATGCATCGGGAAAAGATAATAAGGATTGGTGGCTGCGCGAAAATGCTTTTGATTTTGCCAATGTGAAGGAAAATGTTAATCCTTTTCAAAAAAAATAAAAGTTCTATTTTTGTTCTTAAATTTCAAAAAATACTGTTCTTTTGCAACAAAATTTGTTATGGTCTGACTATTCAATAACGAATCGGTAATCAAAATGGAAGAGACTTTATTTTCATCAACTATCAAACGTCCGCTGGCAGACAGATTGCGTCCGCAAACCTTATCTGAGGTGGTGGGGCAGGACCATTTGGTCGGCGAAAATGCGCCTTTGGGACGGATGATTAAGTCCGGCAAAATTACGTCTTTCATTTTGTGGGGGCCTCCGGGGTGCGGCAAAACCACCATTGCTCGCTTGATTGCCGAACATACCAATCTGTATTTTGAACAAATTTCGGCGGTGTTTTCCGGTGTGGCCGATTTGAAGCGCGTTTTTCAGTATGCGCAAGAGCGGCGCGCCAATCAGGGCAAGGGAACCTTGCTTTTTGTGGACGAAATTCATCGCTTTAACAAATCGCAACAGGATGGATTTTTGCCTTATGTGGAAGACGGAACGGTGATTTTGGTCGGTGCAACGACCGAGAATCCGTCTTTTGAGCTCAATGCCGCTTTGCTTTCTCGGTGTCAGGTGTTTGTGTTGAACCGCTTGACGCCGGATGATTTTGAGGTGCTATTGACCCGTGCCGAAAAAGAAATGGGCAAAAAACTGCCGGTGGATGAAGAAGCGCGCGAGTTTATGAAAAGCGTGGCCGACGGTGACGGACGCTATATTCTCAATTTGGCCGAATCGGTCTGGTCTTATGCCAAAGCGGGTGAGATTTTTGACAAAGATTCGATTATGCAAATTATCCGTTCGCGGGCGCCGATTTATGATAAAGGACGTGACGGACACTATAATCTGATTTCGGCGGTGCACAAATCTTTGCGCGGATCGGATGTGGATGCCGGCCTCTATTGGGTGGCGCGAATGCTTGAAGCCGGTGAAGATCCAAAATATATTTTTCGTCGCTTGACGCGTTTTGCGGTGGAAGATGTGTCTTTGGCCGATCCCAATGCTGTGACGCAGGCGATTTCTTGTTGGCAAACTTATGAGCGTTTGGGCTCGCCCGAAGGGGATTTGGCGCTTTATCAGCTGACGGCTTATTTGGCAACGGCGCCAAAATCGGCTTCGCTTTATAAATCAACCTATGCCGCGCGCGATTTGGCCAAGAAAACCGGCTCTCTCATGCCGCCTAAAAATATTTTGAACGCGCCGACCAAACTGATGCGTGATTTGGGCTACCATGAAGGCTATGAATATGATCCCGATTGCGAAGACGGATTTTCGGGAGCCAACTATTTTCCGGACGGGGTGCGCCACACCAAACTTTATTTTCCGGTTGATCGCGGGTTTGAAAGAGAAATTAAGAAAAGAGTGGAATATTTTGAGCGTTTGCGCGCGGAAAAACAGCGTGCCAAGGCGCAACAGCAAAAACAAAATAAGGATAATGAAAAATGACAACTTTTTTGAGTGTGTTTTTAGGGGGCGGATTGGGTTCTATTCTGCGGCATTTGGTTTGTTCCAAAATCGGCAACCTCTGGGCGGTGATGAGCGTTAACCTCATGGGTGCGATGCTGATTGGTTTGGCTTTTGAATATTTTGCCAACAAGGCTGAGTTGCGCCCCGAGGTGCGGGCTTTTGTGATTACCGGCTTGCTCGGCGGTTTTACCACTTTTTCAACCTATATGCTGGACTTTGGCAACTTGATGACCAATGCCAAAATGGCGGAAGGATTTTTATATTTGCTCGGGTCACTGGTTTTGGGAATCGGATTTTTGTTTGTCGGCATTAAAATCGGCAAGATTTGTTTTTAGATTGATTTTTTTCTTATTCATGGTAATTTGAGGGCAAATAAAAATTATTAATCTTAAAAATTTGTAGCTATGAGTGATGTCAAAAGATTTGCTGAAAATCTGCTCAGTTCAAAAACTTCCGAGGCGCAAAATTTGATGAAAGTGCTGAAAGAAGAATATGGGATTGAAGCCGGAGCCGGAGAAGTTTCCGTTTTGAATAAAAGCAAAGTTCCGATTTCTCGCAGAGAACGCCGCAAGCGTGAACGAGAGGCTAAAAAGAAACAAAAACGCGGATGAAAATTCGCGTTTTTTTGTTTTAAAACAAACGTAAGACGGCCTGACTTGCCTGCGAGGCAAGCGAGAGAGAGTTTATGGCCAGTTGCTGGCGGGTCTGGAGCGAGAGCATATTGGCCGATTCCTCGTTCATATCGGCCAGGGTGAGTTTATCGGCACCTTCTTCCAAAACATTAATCAGATTTTCGGTGAACTCGTCACGGGTGGTGATAATGGAATAATAGTTGCCGAGCTGAGTGGAAGCCGAGCGGAGTTTATCTTGCGCGTTCAGCACTTGATCAAGCGAGGTCTGCACCGCTTTGGATGAAGTCCAGTCCGCTGCGAGCAGGCCGATGCTTTCCGAAGTGACGTCCACCCCTTTGACCAACAAATTGGCGGACTTGTCCTCATTGAAATTCACTTTAAGATTATCTTCTTGCAACAAGTTAATCCCTTTATAAGCACTGTCTTTAATCAGCATATCATATTGCGAGAGCGCCGCGT
>CALXPK010000039.1 GCA_944390265.1 uncultured Alphaproteobacteria bacterium
TTTGCGTGGTGTAGAGGCTATCGACATTATCGCAATCGCTGGTTTGGTTATAGTCCTTATCAAGTTCATAGCCGGCAAAAAGCGGTTCTTTATAATCGGGCAGAAAAACGGAGCGAGCAATTTGATAAGAATCGGAGGGTATAGGCTTTAATTCTTGAGTATAGGTTGGCGTGTTATTCGGAGACGTAATCAAAGCCAAAACAGAGTTAAATATTCCACTCAGAATGACCAAGACTAAAGAGAAAAGAATAAATAATCCTGATTTTTTCATGGTACGCCTCCAAAAATAATAAAATTAAAGCCTATATTATCCATGATAAACCATTTTTTTTTTTTGCAACCAAAAATTAAGGATTTACGCAAAAAAGATGAAATAAGTCGTTATATTTAAACAAAACAAAGCCCCTTAATTTTTAAGGGGCTTTTAAAAAAACGCGTTTTATTTGAAGCTAATTAAGTGATTGTGTCTCTTCCAAGCTGTTTAGAGTTTCAATTAATAATCTTTTCCAAATAAGATTCATATTGTTGGTATTAAATTCTTTTATTTTGACCGGATTATCTTTTAAATCGGCGTTTTTAGGATTATTATAGTCAGGCTCAGCCTCTGCAACTTGAGCCTCAATGTCTGCAATTTGTTTTTTGAGTTCTTGTTGTTGCTCCAGAGTAAAATTTTCGGAAAGAACTTTCATAAATTCTTCTTTAAGACACATATTATATATATTAACATCGGTATTGATGCATTTTTTATCAATGGTCAGATAGGCCATCGGAATAGAAATGTCATCTTCTTGTTCTTGAGCCGACAAAGGAGAAGACATCAGTAAAATCGCGCTCATTATGACAAAACAGAACTTTTTCATCAATTTCCCTTTCATGAACTGTGGTTGTTTAAAATATAAAATTGAAAAATCAGACTTTCAAGCAAAATCAATAAGATTGACATCAATCTTCTTTCGGGTTAGTAAGAAATGAAAATTTTTGAGGAATAAAGATGATAGATATCAATAACATCACATTGCGCATCGGTAACAAAACCTTGCTGGAAAATGCCTCGGCGCACATTGCCGATGGCTGGAAAGTCGGCATCGTCGGAGCCAACGGTTGCGGCAAATCGACCCTGTTTCGTGCCATGCTCGGCTTGCAGGAAACCGAACTTGGAGAAATCAATTTTCCGAGCGGAGTGCGCATTGCCACCGTGGCACAAGAGATGAAAAATATTGATATTGCTGTGCAGGACTATGTTTTGGCGCAAGACAAAGAAAGACAAGAGCTTCTGGAGCGCTTGCAAACCGCACCGGAAAGCGAGCTGGCCGAGATTCACGAACGTTTGAACTTTATCGGCGCTTCTTCGGCCGAGGGCAGGGCTTCTGCCATTTTGAGCGGTTTGGGTTTTGCCAATGAAGATTTTTCGCGCCCGATAAAAGAGTTTTCCGGCGGCTGGCGCATGCGCTTGGCCTTGGCCACGGCCTTGTTTGTACCATCAGACATTTTGCTCCTCGATGAGCCGACCAACCACTTGGATTTGGAAGCCAGCGTCTGGCTTGAAAATCACTTAAAAAAATATCGCGACACTTTGCTTTTAATCAGCCATGACAGATATATTTTGAATGATTTGTGCAACCATATCATTCATTTTGAAAACAAAAAGCTCAATGTTTATAACGGCAATTATGACACGTTTCAAACCACGCGCAGTTTGCAAAGAGAAGTCTTGGCCAAACAAATTGCCAAACAAGAGCAACAACGCAAACATCTGCAATCTTTTATTGATAGATTTCGCTATAAAGCCACCAAAGCCAAACAAGCGCAAAGCCGCATGAAAATGCTGGAAAAAATGGAGGTTTTGCCGCCGCTTAGCAGTGAATATGCGTCTTCATTTGAGTTTCCTGAGCCGCAAAAAATGGCTTCTCCGCTGATAAAACTCGATTCGGTCAGCGTGGGCTATGATGATAATGTGGTTTTGAAAAACTTAAATTTGAATATCGGCAATGATGATAGAATAGCTTTGCTCGGCGCCAATGGCAACGGCAAGTCTACTTTGGCCAAATTGTTGTCGGGGCGCTTGCCGCCGATGTCGGGTAATATTATCAAATCTTCTAAGTTAGAGGTGGGCTATTTTGCCCAGCATCAGTCAGAAGAACTCCCTCTGGATATGACCGCCTGCGCATATTTAACTTCATTGATGCCGGAGTTGAGTGAAACCAAGATTCGCGCTCATTTGGCCGCCTTTGGCTTAAACCAAGAAAAAGCCACCACGCAAATTGCCTTGCTCTCCGGTGGCGAAAAAGCAAGATTGCTCTTTGCCGTCATGAGCCGAAAATCGCCGGCACTGCTGATTTTGGATGAGCCGACCAACCACTTGGATATTGAAGGGCGCGATGCCTTGCTCGAGGCTTTGAACGCTTATAGCGGCGCGGTTCTCCTCATCACCCACGATTTACATTTGGTTGAGCTGGTGGCAGATGATTTGTGGCTGGTCAAAAACCATACTTGCAAAGTTTATAACGGCGATTTGGCCGAATATCGCGATTCGCTTTTAAATGAGAAAAACACCGCCAAAAAGCCGGAAGTTCAACTCCCGAAAACGGAACCCAAGAAAAACAATAATTATTTTGAAATCAAACAGTTAAATTCCGAAATTAAGAAGCTGGAAAAATTAATTGCAAAGCTCAATGCTGAAAAAGCCGTCATGGAGCAAAAATTCACCCAAACCACCGACACGGCTGAGCTGATTGCTTTGCAAAAAGACTTTGCCTATTTGCAAAATGAAATTGATAAGGCCGAAAACGAATGGTTGGAACTTTCTGAAAAATTGCAGAGCCTGAGCTAAAAATCAGCGACCGCCGCCACCGCGTGCGTTGTTCATGGCCGCGGCTTTGGCGGCTTGGTCAGCTTGCTTTTGTTGTTCTTGCTTTTGCTGTTGTTTCTTTTGTTCTTCCTGGCGTTTTTTCTCTTGTTCTTCGCGTTGTTTGCGCTCTTTTTCTTGTTCTTGCCGCTCTTTCTCCAAGGCTTCTTCTTTTTCGCGCGCATTTTTGATGCGTTCTTCGGTTTCTTTTTTGCGCTCTTGTTCGTTTTTTTGTTTTTCGCGCTCAGCCAGATTCCGCTGTTGTTCTTCGGCCGCGCGGCGGCGTTGCTCCTGTATGCGGCTGTTTTTGGTCTTCGGGCCGGTTTTGGCCTGCGCAATGATTTTTTTGACCTTGCGGAAAAATTCCATTCTGAAAACCGTGAGCACGTCACGAATAATTTTTTTAACCGCCTGGCGTTGCAATTGTTCTTTTTTTTCAGTCTGTTGCCGCTTAATTTCTTCGCGAATGAGTCTTTTAATGGCTTCTTTGTTGTGTCTTTCGGCTTTTTTCAAGCGAGTAATGACCAAGAGTTTGAACTCTTCACGTTTTTGTTCGCTCAAATTTTTGCCGGTTTCATCTTCCAAAAAAGCCAGAGCATCATCCACATCATGGCGAACTTGTTCATCAATTTTTTGAAAGGCTTTGCGTTTTTTTTCCAAAAATCGGCGATAGAGAACCACGCCGGTCATAATGATAAAAATGACCAGAACCGCTAAAAATAAATAAATCAGATACCAATATTCTTCTTTCATATGCTTTAAATATCACAAAAATATTGAAATTTTGTAAAACTGGGCTACAAAAAGACAAGATAAATCAAGGAGAAAAAAATGGCAGATAAATTGTTGTTGCTTTCATGTTGCGCGCCTTGTTCCTGCGCCGTCATCAAAAAATTGGCCGAAGCGGGGACAGATTTTGCGGTTGTGTTTTATAACCCCAACATCAGGCCGGTGGCAGAATATGAAAAACGCCGCGATGAAAATGAGCGCGTCTGCCAAATCTATCATGTGCCCTTCATTGAGCTGGAATATGACAATGACAGTTGGTGCCAAGCAACCAAAGGGCTGGAAAACGAACCGGAAAGAGGCAAGCGTTGCAGCATCTGTTTTCATTTGCGTTTGAAAAGGGTGATGGAATATGCATTGGCCAACGGCTACAATCGAGTCGGGTCGGTATTAGGCGTCTCCCGATACAAAAACTTGGCTCAAGTGAACGCCGCCGCCGAACAGGCATCGGCAGAGACCGGTGTTCCCTATGAGCAGATAGAAGGGAGAAAGCATGGCATGCAGGAGTTGCGCCAGCAGTTGATAAAAGAGCTAGAATTATATAGTCAAGATTATTGCGGTTGCAAGCCCAGAAAACAATTATAAATTGTTTTTGTTGTAAAAACATAAAAAATGATTGCGTTTTAATTTTGTTTAAGCTAAGAAAGAAGAAGCCGATTATCATTCTTTAGAAAAAATATTACGTTTCTGCAGGTAATAAAAACATAAAGTTTGATAATCGGCCCAAAGTTCGAATCGAAAAAAAAAGAGCAAATTGTGAAAATTTGCTCTTTTTTTGTAAAAGATTCGCATTTTTTAAGCGGAAACGGCTTTTTTAACGGTACGAAGCGGCACCATATATTCGCGAGCAACTTCATCGCCGTCCAATTCCACGACCAAGACCTCATTAACGGCCTGCAACGGAACTTTAGCCTCGGGGTTAATTCCTTCAAGAATAACGGCGCTTTCGCGACTGCGATAGAGCAAAGCACTGTTATTGCCGTCAAAAACCAAACGCGGATTTTCCGGTCCGCCGGGACGAACGCTGATTAAAAACATAATATCGCCGGCGCCGTTTTGCAGAATATTAAATTCTTTTTCTTTTTCCGTTTTAATGTCGCTAGTCATAATGAACCTCATTACATCAAATTCAATTTAAGAAAGATGATAGCATATAAATATTAATAAATATACTACAAATTAACATAAAAAATTTTTTTTGCTTTTTTTTATTTTTTATGTTGACTTCGCCATAATTATCTATTATACATTGCCTCGTTGTCACAAACAACGGGTGCGTAGCTCAGCTGGTAGAGCATTTGACTTTTAATCAAAGGGTCTCGGGTTCGAATCCCGACGCGCTCACCATTTACAAAAAAGCTCTGTTTTACAGAGCTTTTTTTTGTACAAAATCACGTTCGGGATTCGAACCCGAAAGGGAGCGCTAAGCAAAAATGCAAATGATTTTGCATTTTTGTCTGCAAGCTCTTTGTAACATCTTATTGAGAAAGACCGGCGACAACGCCAGCAACTAAATTAGATGCCAAAGAAACAAACGGTGAAGAATTGTAATACCGACGCGCTAACCATTTACAAAAAAGCTCTGTTTTACAGAGCTTTT
>CALXPK010000040.1 GCA_944390265.1 uncultured Alphaproteobacteria bacterium
ACTATCTCGTGGTGGTTCTAAAAAACGTCCGTTCTATCGTATCGTTGTAGCCGATGCCAGAGCTCCGCGTGATGGTAGATTCATTGAGCGCGTTGGTTCTTATAACCCAATGTTGCCTCAAGACCACGCAAATCGTTTGGTTGTTGATGAAGAAAAAGTCAAAGAGTGGCTCTCTAAAGGTGCTCTTCCGACTGAAAGATTGGCAAAATTGTTTGCTAACTTGGGCTTGGTTGCCAAACCGGTTATCAATGCTCAACCGAAAAAATCTGCTCCTAAAGCCAAAGCTATGGAAAGATTGAAAGAAAAAGAAGAAAAAGCAAAAGCTGCTGCTGAAGCTGCTAATGCCGAGGCTTCTGCTGAATAAAAAACTTTGAACGTTTAGTTATTTTTTTAACGGAGCTTTAGATGAGCAAAAAAGACAATCGCATATGTTTGGGTGCCATCGTCGGAGTTCACGGTGTCAGAGGCGAGGTTAAGGTGAAGAGCTTTACCGAAGTTCCCGAAGACATTGACCAATATGGAATGGTAGAGAACAAAGAAGGTTCGCGCAAATTTGAGATTAAAGTCGTTGGTCATTCTAAAGACTTGTTACGGGTCAAGATAAAAGGGCTTGATGACAGAAATGAAGCTCTGGCTTTGAAAGGCACAGGGTTTTATGTAAGCAAAGATGTTTTGCCTGCCTTGGAAGAGGAAGAATTTTATCATGCCGATTTAATCGGGTTAAAAGTTCAAGACGAGACTTCTGAGGTGTTGGGTGAAGTGGTCGGCGTTTATAATTTTGGTGCCGGAGATATGCTTGAAATAAAATTAAGCGAAAACGGAAAGTCTGAAATGCTGCCTTTTACAAAAGAATATGTCCCGACAATAAATATTAAAGATGGTTATATTATTGTTCGTTCGCTCATAAACTTTGCCGAAGAAGATGAGGAAGATACCTCTTTTGAGGACGAGGATAATGAAGGTTAAGGTTTTGACCATATTTCCGGAGATTTTTCCGGGTTTTTTGGGTTATTCTTTAACCGGTCGCGCCTTAAAAGAAGGCATATGGTCGCTGGAGGCCGTCAACATCAGAGATTATGCTTTTGACAAGCATGGCTCGGTTGATGACACACCTTGCGGCGGCGGAGCCGGCATGGTGATGCGTCCCGATGTTTTGGGCGCGGCCATCAAAGCCAACTACCATGGCGGCAGAATCATCTACATGAGCCCGAGGGGTGTGCCTTTGAGCCAAGACAAAGTCAAAGAGTTGAGCAAAGAAGAAGAACTCACAATCATTTGCGGTCGCTTTGAAGGTGTTGACCAACGCGTGTTAGATGCCTTTAATGTGGAAGAGATAAGCATAGGTGACTATGTTTTGACCGGAGGCGAGCAAGCGGCGCAAATTATGTTAGATGCGGTAATCAGGCTTTTGCCCGGCGTTTTGGGCAATGCCAATTCCACGACTGACGAGAGTTTTGAAAACTATCTGTTGGAGCACCCGCAATACACCCGCCCGATAGAGTGGGAAGGAAGGGTTGTTCCGGAAGTTTTATTGAGCGGACACCACCAAAAAATTGCTGACTGGCAACACCGGGAAGCCTTGGAAATAACTGAACGAAGAAGACCTGATTTGTTAAAGAAATATCTTGATTCTAAAAGAGTTTAGATATATAAAGTTAAAAAAATTAGTAAAAGGGTAAAACTGATGAACATAATTGAAGATATTGAAAAAGAGCAAATGGAAAAGCTCACCGAAGGTAAAAACGTTCCTAGTTTTAAACCTGGTGACACCTTGCGCGTTCACACCAAAGTAAAAGAAGGCGATAGAGAACGTATCCAAATTTATGAAGGCGTTTGCATTGCTCGTAAAAATGACGGCTTAAACTCTTCTTTCACTGTTAGAAAAATTTCTTTCGGTGAAGGTGTAGAACGTGTTTTCCCGTTGTATTCTCCGAATGTTGCTAAAATTGAAGTATCTCGTATCGGTAAAGTTCGCCGTGCAAAATTGTACTTCTTGCGCGCATTGCGTGGCCGTTCTGCTCGTATTGCCGACGATTTGTCTGCTACAGCCAAAGCTCGTGACGACAACCAAGACGCAGAATAGTTTTAGCGTAGAGTAAAAGAAAAAATCCTCGGAAAATTCCGAGGATTTTTTTTTGTATGTTTTAAAAAGAAAACACCCCGACTTTCACAAGCCGGAGTGTTCAATAAAAATAAAAAAACTATATGGCTAAATTTAGAAGTTTGCTTTTGCGTCATTGTCTTGCTCTTTTCTCAAAAAAAGCATGGCTTGAGGTGCCAAATCGGCATTCTTGCTGGTCAACAATGCCTCAAACTGAGCTTGTGTGAGGCCGTATTTTTTCATATATTGTCGGATGGGAGCAATATATGAGCCCTGCAAGAGTGCGATGATATGTTTGTCGTCATACCAATTCATTTCTACAAATTTTTGCACCCAGTCGCCATTTTTGAAGGTCAAATCTTGGAGGGCGCCGGAAATTTTTTTCAATTTGTAAGAATTGTCAAGGATATGCACATCGGCATCTTGAATCGGTCGTTGCAGCAAAGGTTCAAACCATTTGATCTGTGCTTTTTCTTCCAAAATATTCAACAACTCGGTTTTGGTTGAACTGTCCGAAACTTCTGCCAGCAATTCATGGCTGAGAAATCCGTCTTTGGCTAAGGCAATTAAAATTTTTTTCTTTTGCTTGTCATTGAAGCGTTCAAAATCTGCTTGCGAAATTTTCACTTCAATTTTTTGTTTAATGCAAAGAGCAATATTATAATTGACATTTACATCATCATTAAAATCCAGCAAAAATTTAAATGCTCGGGGACAAGCAATGCCGCTATCCAAAGCCAAACTCAAATCATCTCGATAATAAGAGATATCGGTCGGCAACATCTGCAACAGCGCACGCACCTTGTCATTGCGGATTGAACTGGCCTCGGTTGAAAACATTCGGCAAAGCAAAAGATGAATGGCTTCAAAATCTTGGTTTTGTTTCCAATATCCGGCCATTTTATCGGCAACAATGAAAACATCGGCCTTTTCGCACCAAGATTTGAAATTGTCACCGAGAGTGCTAAGCTGTTCCGGAGAAAGGTTGGGCAAATAGTTTTTTTGGTTGAGCAGAAAAGAGAGGCAACCTCGAGCGGCACCGCATTTCTTTTCTTCCTCAAAAAGCACAACATCAATCTCGGCCAACTTATTCCACATCGCTTTGGTAAAGACGTAAGAAAAAAAAGCATTCTTAGCTTTAGAATTTAGCTTTCTTACCACCTCAACCGTAAAACTTTGCGGTTGTTTATCGACCAAAATGTAAAGATAATCCACATTATCGTTACAAGCCATCACGACGCGATTGGCATCAAGCGTATAGCCTTTGGTCTTGAGAGCATCTTCGGGAGCAATTTTATAAGCCATATCAAAGAGACTTGCATTATTGATGCAGTTAATCATCAACTGAAAAAGCTCAGGATTATCTCTTTTGGACTGAAAACCATACAAAAGAGTTTCCTTGTGCCAAATGCGGTCATTGACTTCGTTGGTATGAAGCAAAGACATATTCTCCAAGAGCTTAATCTCTCTTTTGGCAGAGAGCTGAAATTTTTGTGCATACGGGTTTGATTTGAGCGTATACAACATTGCCCAACAGGGAAACAATTTAACAATCGGCGCTGCGATTGAAATAAAAAAACTTTTCATAAAATAAAAAAATTAAGTTAAACAAAATATCTTACCCGATTTTCGGAGCAAGAGCCTTAAGTTTATTATCATCATTGCCAAAAACCAACCGACTGTTTCCCTTATGCAAAGAAGCAATCAATCCATTCAAAGTAATAATCACAATAATCTTAAAACGAAGAAGAATATATCATTTTGTCTAAAATACGTCAACAAATAAATATCAAAGTTTTTGAAAAAAATGTTGGTAAGCACAAAAAAAGATGATATAGAAAGATAAAAAAGAAATTATAACAAAAAGGATGATTCACAAATGACAAAAATTGCAGTTGTCGGCGTGATGGAAAGCGTCGGACATGAGATTTTGAGCTTTTTGGAAGAAGACGGCATCAAAGCCAAAGATGTTTTTGCCGTTGATTATAAATCGGTTTTGGGCAACCAGGTTTCTTATGGCGAAGATGATGAGTTAGATGTCTTGAACTTGGATGACTTTGACTTCTCTAAGGTAGATGTGGCCATTTTTGCCACCACCGATGAGCTGGCCAAACGCTATGTTCCCAAGGCATTGAGCAAAGGGATAAAGGTTGTGGACACGTCTTCGGCTTTTTTTGCCGATGCCGATGTTCCGATGATTGTTTCCGGCGTCAATGATGCCAAGGTGGCTGAGGCCAAACGCGGTTTGGTTTCGATTCCCTCCGCGGCCGTCACCCAAATGTTGTTGCCTTTAAGCAAGGTCAATGAAAAATATCTGATTAACCGTTTGGTGGTCACCACCTACAGCTCCACTTCCGTTTACGGCAAAGAGGGCATGGACGAGCTCTTTGATCAGGTCAGAAAAATTTATATGAACGATTCTCTGGTCGACAATCAAAAAGTCTTCAACAAACAAATTGCCTTTAATGTGATTCCGCAAGTAGGTGAGTTTTTGGGCGATGAAACCCAAAACGAATGGGCTTTGAATGCCGAAACCAAAAAGGTTTTGAACGCCAATGTCAAGGTTCATGCCAATTGTGCCTTCATTCCGGCCTTCATCGGCTGCGGCATGTTTGTCAATGTGGAATGTGCCGATGAAGTGGATGTTGAAGACGTGCGTACACTGATGAGCAAAACGCAAGGTGTGGTTGTTTTTGACAAGCACGTCAACGGCGGCTATGTCACCATGAGCGATGTTCAGGGCGAAAACGAGGTCTATGTCAGCCGCTTGCGTCAAGATGTTTCGGTTGAAAACGGCATCAGCTTCTGGTGCGTGGCCGACAACCTGCGCGTCGGCGTGGCCAAAAATGCTTTCAACGTGATGAAATTGATGTTGGGAAAATAATTATCATATAAAGTTTAAGGAAAATTCCGATGAAAAAGATTTTACCGCTTTTGCTTTTTTCATTTATCAGTCTGTTGGTTTGGGGCGATGTTGCCAAGGCGCAAAGCGATACCTCAGCAACACAGACCGAAGAAGCCTTAACCGAGTTTAATTATGTAAAATTCAGCACCATGCTGAATGAAATGGACAAAAACTTAAAAAGCGGTTCTGCCACGCCGGAATATTTGCAGTCGAGCATGCGTGTTTCTTCCACCATGCGCAGTTTGGCTTTGGAAGACAAGAAAAACTTGGAACAAGACATGCAATATACGCAAAAAAAGCTGGATGCTTTGGGCGAGGCGCCGGAAGGCGGCAAGGAGTCAAAACTTCTGGCTCAAAAGCGCAAAGAGTTTACCACCGAGCTTGATACGCAAAAAGGCAAAGTGGCTGAAGCCGATGTCATTGTCGCCCGTCTGGATGAAATTGATACCCGCATTTTGAACCTGCGTAGCAAAGAGCTGTTCGGCAACTTGTTCAACAAGCAAAAATCTTTAATCAATCCGGCCAATTTGTTTGAAGCCAACAAATATATGTTGAGCTTTATCTATGATCTGGCCTATTCGCCGATAAACTGGTATGAAAGTTTGAATGCTTCTGAAAAAGCCAAGGTCTACAGCAATGTTCTGCCGGCCTTTATCATTTTCATCTTGAGCCTGATTTTGGGTGTTTATCTGCGTTTGCTCATCATGCGCAAATTTGGCTATGACAACAATGTTGAGCATCCGAGATATGGCAAAAAAGTTTCGGCCGCGGTCTGCGTGGCCATCGGTTATGGAGTGATTCCGTCCTGCATCATTGTCGGCATGCTCATCTGGATTGCTTCTTCCGAAATTTTGACCGGCTATTTTGCCTCTGTCATTGGCAGTTTTTTGTTCTTTTCACTCTATGTTTTATTAGGTCGCGCCATAGCCCGCGTGGTTTTTGCTCCCTATAACGAGCGTTGGCGTTTGGTCAATGTCAACAATGACAAAGCCTTGAGCATGGCTTCAGCTTTTTATGGCATGATTTATGCCATTGGTCTGTTTGGCTTTTTGGAATATATTTCTGACCGTTCGGATTATAATATTGACTTATCGGCCTATATCAGCGCCATCGGGTGTTTTGTCAAAGCCTTTTTCATCTGGCTGATTGTTCGCCGCAGTTTGTGGGACGGCCTGCCGGAAACAGATGATGATAATCCGGAGGAAGAAGATGATGAAACCCAAGAAGACGATGGCGAAAGTTCTTCTTTCAAAATCACCTTTTTCACCACGGTTTCCGGCATCATCTTGTGTTTGGTTGCCATTTGCGGCTATCCGTTCTTGTCCTCTTTCATTTTGAACCGCATCATCATGACCTTCATCTTGCTGGGCTTTTTGTTCATCATTCGCAAAGCCTTTGAAGAGATTATGCACCGCTTGCTGTTGATGCGTTTTTGGGCCAAAAACTTCCGCATCAAGAGAAAGATATTATCCAAACTCAACTTTTGGATAAGTTTGGTGGTCGACCCGCTGTTTGTTTTGCTGGCCATTTATATGATTTTGGCCTTGTGGGGTGTTTCGGTAGAAATTTTGAACCATGGCATTTATAAAATCTTCACCGGATTTAACATCGGCGGCATCAAAATCTCGCTGGTGTCCATATTCTTAGGTTTGGTCATTTTCTTTGTGGCCATCAATGTGGTCAGAATATTAAAACGTCGCTTGGCCGGCAATGTTTTGAGCAAAATGGATATTGATGAGGGTATCAAGGCCTCGCTGGAATCCGGCTTTGGGTCGGTAGGTTATGTCTTATCGGCGTTGCTGGCCATAGCCATTATGGGAGGCGACTTAGGAAACCTTGCTTTGATTGCAGGTGCTTTGTCAGTTGGTATCGGTTTGGGCTTGCAAAATGTGGTAAATAACTTTGTCTCCGGCATCATCTTGCTGTTTGAGCGTCCGATAAAAGTGGGCGACTGGGTCAGCATCAACGGTGAGGAAGGTAAGGTCAAACAAATCAACATTCGCGCGACCGAAGTAGAAACTTTCAAGAAAACCAGCTTGATTATTCCAAACGCCAACTTGCTCTCCACCACGGTCACCAACTTGACCCATAGTGACAATTCTTCCCGCATGTCAATCAATGTCGGTGTGGCCTATGGTTCGGATACACGCCGCGTGGCCGAAATTTTGCTGGAATGTGCCGAAGCGCACAAACGTGTGTTGAAAAAGCCGGCACCTTCGGTTTTGTTCAAAGATTTTGGACCCAGCAGTCTGGACTTTGAGCTCCGTTGCTATACCAGTGATATTTGGACCGGTTGGGTGATTCCGAGCGATTTGCGTTTTGAAATCGACCGTCGTTTCAGAGAAGAGGGGATAGAAATTCCGTTCCCGCAACAAACCATCACTTTGGGCGATGCCGATATCAAAAAAGCCTTGCTGAAAAAACTGCAAAGTGAAGTTGAAGCAGAAGAAAAAGCAGATAAAAAAGCCAAAACCAAAAAATCTGAGGATAAAACGGGTGAATAACATCTCGAGCTTTAGGTTCATGGCCTGCCGCTATGATGAGAAGTCAGCCACGGCTTATCTGGATTATGCTTTTGACGAGGCTTATTTTTTCACCGAAACCATCTGTTTCAAAAACGCCAAAACCAATCTGAGCGCGGCGGAAAGAGATGCCGTTAATAAAGTTCTGTTTTTCTTGCATATCGCTTGCGGCATCAGCTATTACAAAGCCTTTGTGCCGGAAAAATTGCGGGTGGAAAACGGCGTGTTAAATCAAGAACAAGCCGCATTTTTCCAAACTTTTTATGAAAAAGGCTTGGGCGAATTTTCCTGGCGCAATGGGCTGAATCTGAAAGATAAGATAAAATTTCCTTATAAAGAAAAACCGAGTGTGGAGAAGGCATCGGATATATCTTTGCTGGACTTGACGGCCGTGCCGATTGGCGGCGGCAAAGATTCCAACGTGGTTTTGGAAACCTTAAAAGCCCATGGCGAAAAAGTGGTTTGCATCGCCCAAGGTCGCCCGCGCCCGATAAAAGAATGTATTGAAGTTTCGGACTGCAAGGATATTGAGTTCACCCGCACCATCTCGCCGGAGCTGATTGCCTTAAACGGCAAAGAAGGCGTGTATAACGGTCATGTGCCGATAAGCGGTATTTATGCTTTTTGCATGACCATGGCGGCGGTGCTTTATGGCTATGACAAAATCGCCATGGGCAACGAGCGCTCGGCCAATGTCGGCAACTTGGTTCGAGATGATAATTTTGAGGTCAATCACCAGTGGAGCAAATCGATAGAATTTGAGCAAATGTTTAATGCCTTTAATCATAAATATATGCTTGCAAATTTGAATTATTTTTCGTTGTTGCGCCCATTGTCAGAGCTGGATATTGCCAGACGTTTTGCCAAGTTAAAGCCATATCATCAGGTTTTCACCAGTTGCAACAAGGCTTTCAAAATTGATAAAGAAAAAAGGCTGGAGCGTTGGTGCGGAGAATGCGATAAATGTCGCTTTGTCTTTTTGGCACTGGCTCCGTTTATGGATAAGGCCGAGTTGATTAAAGCCGTCGGCAAAAATATCTTGGCCGATGTGGCGCAAAAGCAAGGTTTTGAAGAGTTATTGGGCTTGAGCAATCACAAACCGTTTGAATGCGTCGGAGAAACGGAAGAATGTTGCGTTGCCCTATATCTGCTCGCACAAAACCCGCAGTGGCAAGACGAGCCATTGGTCAAAGAACTTTATCCGTTGGTTGAACAAAAATATGGTTTAGAAACTTTGCAAAAATGGCAAGAGCAAGTCTTCACTCCATCGGAAAAACATTGTTTGCCGCCAAAATTTAAGGATTATCTCAAATGCTGATATCAGAATTGCAAAACCAAAACCTGCTCATTTGGGGCTTGGGCAAAGAAGGTTTAGCCTTAACCAAATTTGTTCAGGCAAATGTAAAATATCAAAATTTATATTTGTATAATGATACGGAAATAAAAAATCCAGTTGAGGAATTTCAGCTTTATAGCGGCAAGGATATAGATTCTTTGCTGGATAAAACGGATGTCATCATCCGCTCTCCCGGTGTGAGTATTTATAAAGACAAGATTATTCAGGCCAAAGCCAAGGGCATAAAAGTCACCTCGTCGTCAGATATTTTCTTATCGGAAATGCGTCAAAATCATCCGCAAACAATCGTGATTGGCGTAACCGGTTCCAAGGGCAAAAGCACCACCAGCTCTTTGCTATATCATGCTTTGCAGGTTTTGGGCAAAGATGTGGCCTTAGGCGGAAACATCGGCCGCCCGCTCGTAGAATTGTTGGCAGAAAAGCATGATTATGTGGTTTGCGAGTTGTCATCTTATCAGTGCAGTGATTTGAGCGTATCGCCGCAAATTGTGCTTTTTACCAATTTGTTTCCCGAGCATATTGATTGGCATCAAAGTCATGAAAATTATTATCGCGATAAAGTCCATTTGGTCGCCAATCAAAAGCAAGGCGATGTCTGCTTTGTCAATGATAAATGCGAAAAATTGAAAAAATATTGTGCCGCATATAATCTGCCTTATCGTTATTATAATCAAAAACAAGGCTTTGCCGAAATTGATAATGTTTTGAGCGAGAACGGCAAACCTTTGCTGCATATTAAAGAAACCAAATTGCAGGGTTTTCACAATCTGGACAATATGGCAGGGGTGTTGTCGGTCATCAAATATTTGGGGCTGGATACAAACAAGGCTTTAGAGAGCTTCAAAACCTTTGTCGGTCTGCCGCATCGTTTGCAAAAAATAGGTGAGAAGGGCGGTATCATGTTCATCAATGACAGCATCTCGACCGCACCGGAAACCGCCATTGCCGCGTTAAAATCTTTTGATGTGCCGCTTGGCATTTTCTTGGGCGGATATGATCGAGCGCAAGATTATCATGAACTGGCCGAATTCATCAATCAGGATGACAAGGTCAAAGTTGTTGTCACCTTGTTTCAAACCGGCCCGCGAGTGGCACAAACTTTAAGAGAAGTTTTGACCAGAAAAGATATTGTAGTTTTGGAAGAAACAGATTTTGAACAAGCGGTTAAGAAAATGTATGAAAACTTGCAACAAGTCGGCGGCAAAATGGCCTTGTTCTCACCGGCCGCCCCGAGCTATGGCTGTTTTAAGAGTTTTGAAGAACGCGGCGCCGAGTTTATCAAGCTGTTTAATAAACTGTAATTTGGGGTTGATTTATAAATTTTGATGATATAGATTATCCCCCGTAGCGAGAATTGAAGCCGGTTTAGCTCAGTTGGTAGAGCAACGCATTCGTAATGCGTGGGTCGTGTGTTCGAGTCACATAACCGGCACCACTGATTTATAAGGGCTGGCAGAAAATTGCCAAGCCCTTGAATTTTATCTGGGGCTACCGTAGGGCTACCTTTTTTATTAAACAAGGTTAAAAATATGAAAAGATTAGGTAAAGCATTCGATATAAACAATGTAAAGTATTTTAAAGGTTTCCCGAAGGAAATTCTGAGTGTAAGCTTTGATGACATTACTGCTACGGGAGAGTATGATAATGACGATTTTTACCTTCCTCTTTTAACAAATCCGGAAGCTTCTTCTTTTTGGAAGGAACTTGTAAAAGAAGATAAAGAAGGTGCAATCCAGTTTTTTAGAGCATTATTCATAACTCCGTTTAAGGCAGGTCATGGATTTTTTTATAATGAAGAAGTCTTGAAATTGGCAAAAGATATTTATAAAAAAAGCCAACAGATGCAAAAACAATTAAGTGCAATAATTAAAAATTTATCGACCATAGGTTTATGTCAGGACTTGATAGAAACAGCAACTTACGAGGCAAAGTTTGCCGGAAAGGAATATTTTACAATAGAAGATTTTAATGAATACATCGCCGAAAGCAAAAAAATGAGTGCATTTATTGGTATGCTTGAGAAAAGTATGAGTGAATCTTTAGAGTTTCATATAGCACATGAATTAATTAATCACCCAACTTCAAGAAAAAGAAATATTCCAAATCATGCAGAAATTTATTTTACGAAAGTTCTTTACCTTTATCTGGTACAAAAGATTCATATAAAAAGTATGTATCGCCACATTGCAGATGTTGTAAATCTACTTTTTCACAATACAGATGACGATATTAACATAAAAGATGAAGATTCAATAAAAAAATTACTTAATACGACACGTCGAAAGTATATCGAATATAAGCGTAAAAACAGAGAGTTATAGAAAAAAGACTATATTCGCGCTCTAAAATTCATTCCGAATGTTCCCTTAAATGAGTTTTGAATTGAGGTATATTAAACTCAGTTAAAAATTTTTATGGAAGGAGAGCGTATGAACGTTTATCTAAACAACAAACAAGCAGCAGAATTTTTAGGCGTAACAGAAGGAACATTGGCGGTTTGGAGAACAACTCGTCGATATGCCATTCCTTATGTCAAAGTAGGTTCTTTAATCAGATATAAAAAAGCTGATTTAGAGCAATGGTTGGAACAAAGAACTGTAAGAGAGGTGGAAAATGACTAATCTTACTCCTTTGAAAGCCATTAAACTGCATTGCCAAGATTGTAGTGGTGATGATAACCCAAAGCATTGCCCATGCAAAAATTGTCCGTTGTATGTTTTTCGTTTGGGTTTTAATCCGAATGCCAAGAGAGAAGTCTCTGAAGAGCAAAAAGAAAAACTTCTTCTCAATTTAAGAAAGCGAGGTCAAAATGACTGAGCCGGAGAAAAAGGAAAAATTTTTAAGCCCTTGTGCGATGGTGGAATATCAAGAAAACTCAGAGTTTGAAAAGGGGCTTTTTAATCCTTCGCCTTTAGTTAATAAAATTATATTATATAATATATATACCAAGGATAAGAAGATAAACAGTAAAGAGCAAGTCAAACAGATTTTTGAATTAATCAACGCCAATGACTTTAAGGCTTTAACACTTCGCTTTTCTTTTCGCTTTATGGAAAAAGCATCAAAACGCAAAATATGCGATTTTATTCGAAGGCGAATTAATGCCAACCTCAAAAACAGTTTAGGATATATTCCCAAATTTTTGTTTGTTTTAGAGGAAGAAACACCAATTAATTTGGGAGAAAATACTCAAAGTCGACAGTTTCATATACATGGTATCATTGAGGCTGATGATGAGAAAATTTTACCAATAAAATTGGTATTAAAAAGAACATCTTTTGGAAAAGATTTTAGGCAGAGCAATTTTAATAAAAATATTGTTATGCTCAAAGATATTACCGATAAACGCGGATGGGCTGAGTATATAACAAAAGATTTGAACAATGATAGGCGAAAACTTTATATCTCACGAGAACTTACTCAATTAGCTCATAGGTATCTAAAACAATTTTCTAATCTTATTTAATAACCAGCGCAAAGCAAGAGCTGTAAAGGCGCTGGTTTTGTCTTTTATATAAAAAAATCACTTATCACATTTATCCTTCAGAGCATTAAACATGCGATAGAGTTGCTTAATTTTCAAAAATTTCAAGATTTTTCTTTACAAACAAACTGTTACATTTTAATCTCTTTTACGGATATACAACAAGAGTATATCTAGGGCTTCGAAAACCCTAAATTACACAAGTCGTTAGCATACGACTAAAAAAATATGCCGATTTCTGTCATGGACGGATGTCGGCTAAATAAGGCTATACGCTGAATAAGCTGAGCCGTTTTGTGTAATACGGTTTTCGAACATCCGCCCACCTCATTTTGGTGGGTTTTGTTTTAATTGCTAGCATAAGGATGTTCTAATGAAACGTATTTTAATGATGATGATAACTGTTTTGTATATGAGTGGATGTACAACGCACTTAACAGACTTATCAATGATATCCAATAAAAATGTCAATCTGAATAAGGTTGATATCGATAAATTGCCTCAGAAAAAGAATGTTGAAGGGGAAGATACAAAGTTTGTCTTTCTTTTTATTCCCTTTGGACAGCCAACACTCAAAGGAGCATTAAATGACGCTTTGGAAAAAGGCGACGGAGATTTAATGGTTGATGCTTCTGTTTCCACAACGGGTTGGTGGTTTTTAGTCGGTCAAACTGGCTTAAAAATTAAAGGTGATGTTGTAAATACAAAAGGGAGTAATTAAATATGAAGATGAAGTTTTTATCTGTGGTATCTTTGATGTTACTTTCAGCTTGTACAGTCAATCATGGTGATTTTACTGTTTTGAGCAATAAGATTGTATCAACACAAGATTTTGATATGGGTACAAGCCAAAGAATACGCAATGTTGAAGGCGAAGATATGGCTCATATGATAATTATCTTTCCGACTGGAACACCACGATTGGAAGCAGCTTTGAATGATGCTTTTGAAAAAACAGATACTGATGTTATGACAGATGTAACAGTTCAACATTGGTTCTGGTGGATACCATACATTTATGGAAATATGGGTTGGGAAGTAACCGGAGATGCGGTGAAAACAAGAGCTAATTAATTTAACTGGTAAAGGCGGATGTTCCGCCTTTATTCTTGTATTTTAATGATGTATAGTACAAATTGTAATTCAAAATACCAAGATGTGAGGAAACGTGAAAAAATATATTATCTGTTTAATGTTTAGCTTGATGTTCATAAATTCTTGTGCACATTATACTCCTAAAAATGAAACCAATATAAGAAAGGTTGATTATAATTTTATTATAGGACAACCGAGAGATTTTGGTGAAGAATTGCGTTATGCGCGTTTAAAATCTCGTTTTGATGAGTTTAAAAGAGTAATATTAGAATATGGCATACGAGATGATTCTCAATCGCAATATGATGTCTTTTTAACAATAGAATATCCTATTTATTCAAAATCGTTGTATAAAGATTCCAAAGGGTTGCATTTTTTATCTTTAGGAGGATTAACCCTTTTAGGAATTCCATATGATAAGATATTAGCTGAAGTCAATATTATTGCACAAGTTAAAAATAAAAGAGGTTTATTGATAGATACTATTGAGGTAAATGCTATCGGTACAGAATATGTAGCTTGTTATTATGGGTATAGAGAAAGAGAAGCTCAATTAATTGCGAGGGAAAAGGCTATAAGAAATGCAATGGATATCCTTATAGAAAAACTAAATAATCTATCTCAAAATATAAAAGAGAAAGAAAAAAATGCAGTAAAAGAACAGAAAGAAAAAATTCATCAAGAAGTTTTGAAGAAAAAATTAAAAGAAGCGCAAATGGCGCGTGAAAAAAAAGAAAATCCATTGAAATTTTTGATGAAAAACATTTCTAAAAAAGTTGATGAGTTTGATGATAGAATAATTTACCAAAGTTATAATTCTAAACAAGGATATAAAGATAAATGTTTTTTGCGTTTGGCATATTATCCTAAGGAAAAACGTTGTCTTATGTTTTGGAATATTGTTTATTATAGTAATGATTGGCTATTTATTGAAAACTTTACAGTTAAAGCTGATGATAAAAAATACAATGTTTATTTGTCCTATGGAGATGTATCTAGAGATAATGATGCAGGCAGTATATGGGAAAGTGTTTCTTTACCATACAACCAGTATAAAGAAACAATAAAAGCTATTGCCAATGCCAAACAAGTAACAATAAGATTTTATGGAAACAAATATTATGCAGACAGAAAACTAAGCCAAGCAAACATCAATGCAATGAAAGATATGTTATCTTTATACGATTTCTGTCAGAAAGGTATATTGGAAAATAAATAGCTTGCGTTTTAGCTGTATTACATCGGTAGTATATGTGATAGACTACCCCGTCAAAAAAGCCCTGGCTCTTTTCTCAAAAAGGCTGGGGCTTATGGTTTGTATTTATTTACTGAGTTTCAGAACTGAAGATTAATAAATTGTTGCCAACAATTTTTTCATAATAAGCTTTGTTTTGCTCATCTTCATCACAAGCTCCATATTTGCGCTGGTATTCTTTTATTTGAGGTTCTGCTTTATTGATAACTTCTTTAAGTCTTTTTATTCGGTTGTCCCCTTCAATTACTTCTCCTTCTTTCATAAGATTTTTGCATTTTTCAATATATGTGAAAAGTTCTTTGTAATTTGAAAATGTTTCACTTCTTCGACAAAGGGAGGAATAATCAAAATCCCAAGGCGTGTACCTTAAATTTGACGTGGCTTCAACTAATCCGTTTATGCTTAAGCTAGATTGTTTACCATAAATATCATTAGAATTAATGCCAGAATAAGGATGTCCTTTGGTAAGAGTAGTAGTTAGTATATCTTTTTTCTTAAATTTATTGCATAACAGAAAAATAAGGTATTCGATGTGGATTTTGTGAGGAATGTTGTTTGCGTATTGGATAAAGGTTTCACATACTTGTACGGTTTCTCTGTAAGTAAGTTGGCATTGTTTTGCATAGTTTCCAAAATGTTTAGCAATAATTGCAAAGCCGTTATAATTGTCATTATCTTCAATGAAACCTTTATCTAAAGCCGGTTTTAATTTTTCTTTTGTTATTACAGATGAGGCAATTTGTTCATAGGATTCTTTGCTTGGATTTGGCAGAATAATTTCTTTATCAATAAGTTTTCTTAAGTAATTTTCTCCTTGTTGAGCTACTGTTTGTCCATAAACAGCGGAAACAGCCTCAGAAATAGCTCCCTTATTGATGGGAATAATAAAAAATACTTGGTCTATATCAAAAAAGTGTTTCATGATTTCTATTGTTTTAAGAGCATAATCTGGGCGACAACGGTCTAATTCATCAACAATAATGACAAGGGGAACGTTGACATGGAGTTGTGTTATTAAGTCTGAAAATTCTTTTTTAAATTGTTGAATGCTATCTGTATCATTAAAGAAAGAAGATATAAAAGAGCCTAAATTTGCTTCTATTCCTTTATATTGCACAGAAATTGAAGATAAAAGTCTTTTTCCTAGTTTAATTCCTTTTTCTTGTAGCTTTGATATGGGGTCTTTTGTAGTTGGGGAAAGTTCTTTATCAAAAAAATTGAGAATTTCTTTCAGCAAATACAAAAAAGGAGAGGGAGCATAATCATTTTCCCACGCACTGATATAGATACAAGATATTCCATTTTTTTTAAGATGCTCACAAAACCGAGTAAAAAAGTATGTTTTTCCCATTCCATATGGTGCTTCTACAGAGAGCACAAAAGGAGTTTCTTCATTGCAAATTTCTTGGGTAAGCATCTCTGCATTTGCTTGAGCATTGGGAATAGAATTTGCCCATAAATTTTGGGTTTCATTTTCAAAATCTTGTTTGCTTAATTTATATATGTTGGCGTAATTTTTAGGCATTTTTCTCTCTTTTTTCTTGGGGTGATATAGAGATATTATCACTTTCTTTATATTTATCCATCAAAGAAACGGCTTTTTTCATAGATTCTCTAACTGGGTCAAGATTCAGCCTTGCATATATGGCTGTCGCTTGTTGGCTTTTATGTCCCAAGCTTTTGCCTATGATATTAAGACTGGTGCCCTCAATGGCTTGATAACTACCAAGAGTTCTTCTTAAGTCATGAATTCTTAAGTTTTCAATCTGAGCTCTTTTTAAAATTTTGTGCCAAGCCTTTTTCGGTTCTTCAATATGTCCGGATTTGCTTGTCGCGCTGGGAAATACCCATACTGATACACGCGGCATCTCTTGAAGAATGTCAACCACTTGAGAAACAAGAGGGACAGTTAAAGGGTCGCCATTCTTGGTTTCGGGAATGTACCAAGTATTTTGCTCAAAGTTTATGTTTTCCCAACGCATTGATAAAACATTACTTCTTCTTTGCCCAGTGTATAATGAAATCAAAAAGTAATTCTTAAATATGACATTCGGCTCTTCCTGAAGGGCTTTGAAAAAGCGCTGTAGTTCTTCAGGTTTCAGAAATCTGTCTCTTGATTGTGTGCGATATTTTTTTATGCCGATGGTTGGATTTGGGAAGTCTAAACCCCATTCTATACCTTTGTTTATAACATGGCGGAGTAGGGTCAAAGCTTTGTTGGCGGCATGAATTCCGTTTGTTTCATTAAGTTTTATTAATGCAGATTCTATTTCAACTTTTGACAAGGATTTTATTTGTCTGTTGCTCCATTTGCTTAAATATAAGCGATACGTATCTTGATTGCCCTTTAAGGTTCGCTCTTTTGTGTAAACTTTTGCGTGTTTTTCAATATAATCTTTGAATAAGTCTTTCAGGGTAATGTTGTTGCATAATTTTCTTTTTTCAACATTGGGATTCTTGTTTTCCGCAAACAATGCAAGTACTTCAGCAGCTTTTTTTCGTGCAGAAAGAACGCTCATTTCAGGGTGCTTCCCTAAAGTGGCTTTAATGGGCTTTCCTTGAAATTTCTTATATACAACAAAAGATTTTGTTCCAAGTTCGGTGACTCTGCAAAATAAGGCAGGGTTTTTGGCATCTTTTACAAGATAACGCTTGCCTTTTTCGGCAGGTGGTAGATGGGCGATAAAAGCTTCGGTAAAGTTTTGTGTTTTTGTTGTATTGTTCATTGGGGCTACTCTGGGGCTACTATTTTTGTTAAAAACAAATAACTTGCATTAAACTCTGATAATGGTAATATAAACTCAATTATTTGAAATATCAATATAAAAATATGTTGATTAAATTCTGTTAAATATATGACCCAGAGATTCGTAATGCGTGGGTCGGGGGTTCGACTCCCTTAACCGGCACCATTTTTTTAAGAAAAGTTTGCTCATGATAAAAACGCCGAGGATTGAGATAATCCTTGGCGTTTTTGCGTTGCTATCTCTGGCTTGTAGGCTTTGTTTTCGAAAAAAAGCAAAGCCAACGCGCTGCGGTCACCGGTTGGCTTTATAAAAAAATATTTTTTTTGTCTATAATCGTAACCAAATATTAACTTAAATGAGGCATAAATACATATATCGACAAGATAATGCGCCCAATCATTATTTTGATAAAAATCATAAAGGGAAGAATAGGGACAATTATGGGATTTTTGATTGAAATACAAAACCGGATTAAAAGCTCTGGACTGCTGATTTTTTGTACCTTATTGTCGGTATATTTCATTTTTCACGGCATAAGCGGCGAGCGAGGCTTGCTTAAGATGTTGTATTTGCGCAATGAAATTTCGGAAGCCGAGCAAATTGCCAATATGTATCATCAAGAAAAAACCAAACTTGAAGAAAAAGTCAAATTATTATCCTCTTCAAGTTTGGACCTAGACTTGTTAGACGAGCGTGCCCGAGTTGTCTTAAATTTAGTCGGTGCGGACGAGTTTGTCATTTTGGATGCCGATGACAATCATTAAAAGAAGTAAAATTGCACCAACCAAACAAAAATTCCGGCAAAAATTCCGGCAAAAACATCATCAAGCATAATCCCCAAACCGCCGCTCAATTTGGTATCGGCCCAACCGACCAACCAAGGTTTGGAAATATCAAACAAGCGAAAAAGGAGAAATCCGAGGGCAAACAGCCAGAGATTGGTTCCGGCAAAAACCAAAGCCAGGCTTTGACCGGCCACTTCATCAATCACAATTTGTCCGGGGTCTTTTCGATTCAAAATTTTGGCATATTCGCCGGCCACGGGGATTCCGAGCAAAGCCACCGCCAAAGCAAAAGCAATCACGGCATACATTCCGCCAAAATAAGCCAACGCAAAAACAAAAGGCAGGGTGGCCAAAGAGCCGCAAGTTCCGGGAGCTTTGGGGGCTTTTCCCGAATATAACCAGGTTGCCAAAAACTCTAAGACCTTGAATTTTATACTTTTATTCATAAAAACCTCACTATAACTATTTTCCATATTGTATTTACTACAAAACGTGCTAAAAAGACAAGCCTGTTGTGATAAACAGTAGGATAAGTTTATAAAAAAACTATATTTTATATTTTTTTTAAGATATAAAACAAGAAATTGTATTAGGCAAAAACAAAGGGCAAAGTGCCATAGGTTTTATGAATGAACAAAAAGAACATTACACAAACCCCGCGAGATTATAATCCTCAATACCGAGAAAAGAAAAAACTTTTTTCCGACAAAGAGATTATCTTTCGCAGTCAGAATCGTGCCAAAGTCTTGACCATATCGTCCAAGGCTCAGGTTATCTTTTTGTGCCTTTTGCTGATAATCGGGGGCTGGAGTTTTTATTCATATCACATATATAACAAGTCCGGTGTCATGGTTTCGGCCAAGACCAGAGAGCTGGAAACCACCCGCGATGCCTATGCCAATTTGATGGGCGATTTTATGTCCCTGCAAAAAAACATTTCCAACATGTTGAGCAATATGGGCTCCAAAGGCTCCAAAAAAGAGATTGAAAAATATAAAAAGCAGGCCAGCGCGGTAGAAGACAAAATCAAACAACTGTCATCCAACAACGATTGGGCATCCGAAGACAAGTTAGAAGAAAAAATTTCTTTGAGCGAAGCCGTTTTGCAAAGAGACATTGCCGCCTCGGAGCGAGACGAGCTCAAACGCCAGATGAATGAGATGGAAGACATTATTGACGAGCTGAAAGAAGCCGAGATGGATGTTTTGGAAAAAGTCTCCCAAATCTCATCCAAAGAAGTAAACAAAATCAAGAGTGCATTCAAAGAGATAAACGTTCCCTTAAAAAAACAGGGGCTGTATTTCAACCCGCAGGCCAACCGCAAAAATGGCAAAGGGGGCTTGTTTGAACCGGAAAAAATGCCTAAATTAAAAGATAAAGAAATCAGCAAAAAAATCACCGAAATTTATCGCGATGTTGATGACTTAGAATATTATAAAGAAATTGTGCAATATGTTCCCTTAGGCAAACCGGTTTGGAGCTATTGGTTGACCTCATCTTTTGGCGGCAGAGCCGATCCATTCAACAAAAAGCAAGCGCGCCACAAAGGGGTAGATTTAGCCAGCCGCACCGGCAACAAAATCAAAACCATGGCCAAAGGCAAAGTCACCCGCGCTGAATATGCCGGCGGTTACGGCAATTTGGTCGAGGTTGACCATGGCAACGGTTTCAAAACCAAATATGCCCACATGAACAAAATTTATGTCAAAAAGGGACAATATTTGGAGACGGGCGACGTTGTCGGCGAGGTTGGAAGTACGGGACGTTCCACCGGTCCGCATTTGCACTATGAAGTTTTATATCGCGGTGTTCCGGTTGATCCGATGCCGTTTATGAAAGCCAAAGTTTCTTAAAATTCGAGGGTAAAATGAAAAATTTGAAAAGATTACTTTATTTGAAATTTGCCAGATCCATCAACAAGAACAACAATTCGGTTCCGGTTCCGACCATTATCAGTGAAAACACGCGTGTCAACGGAGACATCATTAGCGGCACCATTCTGCACATTGACGGCCATGTGGTCGGCGACATTAGTTGTGACGAGTTAGTCATTGGTGTCAAAGGCGTGGTTGAAGGTGCAGTCACGGTCAAAAACCTGCAATTATATGGCACCTTGAACGGCCGCGTTGCCGCCGAAAGCATTTTCATTGCCAAAAGTGCCAAGTTGATTGGCGATGCCACGCATGTCACCATCGCCATTGAGCCGGGAGCCTTCATCGACGGCCGTTGTATGCGTGTCGGAGAGCCGATTCCTGCGGAAGGCGCCAAACCCGATTTGATGATTACCGATGCTTCTAAAAACAAAAAGAAAGCAGAAGTAAAATAAAAAAAGCAATAATCCGACAAAAAAGTTCAGAATCTAGTTTCTGAACTTTTTTGTTGTCTGTTCTTTTTTTTTGGAGTATAAGAAAGATAAAGAGGAAAAAAGGGCAGAAAAAATGAAAAAAACAGACTAAATCAGCACGGGCGTGGTGGGCCCCAACCGCCGCGCCCAGTAT
>CALXPK010000041.1 GCA_944390265.1 uncultured Alphaproteobacteria bacterium
GGCTTGAGCCTTGTCCAGCTCACGCTTGGCGGCATCGCGCGGAAAAAGTTTATATTTTGAAAATTGTGGCAGGGCTTGCAAAGCAGCTTCGGCCGAACCATAGAAGTCCAAAAACTTATAAAAGGTAATCGGACCGACGTTGTCTGAATTAATCAGCTGTATCCAGTCAAGAAGCTGCGTTGCGTTTGCCATTTATTTTTCGGCTTTCTTTTTGAGGTTAATTTTGCTTTCCTCGCCCTTAATCAAACGGGCAATATTGCCTTTGTGGCGATAAAGCACAAGCAAGGCAATTGCGGTATAAAAAATGGCATAAACCGGAGAGGTTAAAAAGAACGCATAAACCGGAACCAATACCGCGGCGGTGATGGCGGAAAGGGAAGAATATTTGAAGGTAAAAGCCATAATGAGCCATGTAGCCAAAGCAAGCAAAGCCACCGGCCAACAAGTGAAAAGGAAAAAGCCGAAAGCGGAAGAAACGCCTTTGCCGCCTTTAAACTTGAGCCAAACCGGAAAATTATGTCCCAAAACGCCGCAGGTACCGGCAATCAGCTCGGCAATGACATTGGTTTGCGTATACCAGCCGAAAAAGACAATCGGTTGCGGCGAAACAAGTTTGTAGGCAATATAAGCGGCAATACCGGCTTTGAAAGCATCAAGCAAAACGGTCAAAAGTGCCAAGTCTTTGCGACCGGTGCGCAAAACGTTGGTCGCACCGATATTCCCCGAGCCGATTTTGCGAATATCGCCCAAACCGGCCATGCGGGTTAAAACCAAGCCGAAAGGAACTGAACCTAAAAGATAGCCGCCCAAGCCGGCCAAAACAAAAATCAACGTCACACTCATCAGAACAAACTCTCTAAAAAAATTAAAAAAAACTGCTTTTAGTATTTAGCATAAGTGCCCAATCTTGCAACTTTATTTTTTTGTGGGTGTTTATTTTATGTATTTTTTCTAGGCACAAGTTGAAAAATATAGATGACAAAGCAATTTATTCCGTTATTATTGGAGAAAATTATAAGGGGAATTTGGCCAAATGAAACCTATATATAAAAGAATAATGCTCAAGCTCTCGGGTGAAGGCCTGATGGGCGATAAAGCCTTCGGCATGTCGCCGGAAGTGATAGACGCGCTGGCACGCCAAATCAAAACGGTGTATGATGCCGGTGTTGAAATCTGCGTTGTTGTCGGCGGCGGCAACATCTTCAGAGGTGCCAAGGAAGCCTCCAAAGGCATGAACCGCACCGTGGCAGACCATGTAGGCATGCTGGCAACGGTCATGAACGCACTTTACATTCAAAATGCGCTGGAAAAAATAGATATTCCGGCCCGCGTCCTGTCCGGCTTGAACATTCCTGAAGTTTGCGAACACTATATTTATCGCCGTGCTTTAAGACATTTGGAGAAAAAACGCGTGGTCATTTTTGCCGCCGGCACCGGAAATCCGTATTTTACCACCGATACCGGAGCGGCTCTGCGCGCCTCCGAAATGCAGTGCGACGTGATTTTCAAATCCACCCAAGTTGACGGGGTTTACGATTCTGACCCCAAAACCAATCCCAATGCCAAAAAATATGACACCATTTCTTTTGACGAGGTGATTGAAAAGCAATTAAAGGTAATGGATATCACGGCCGTGGCATTGGCCAAAGAAAACAATATTCCGATTGTGGTTTTTGCCCAAAGGGGAGAAGATGCTCTGGCCAAAGCCGTTTCGGGTGAAGGAAGTTTTACAATTATCAAATAAATGAGGTTATCGATGACAGATTATAATGAAATTAAAAATGATGCCAAAGTGAGAATGGAAAAGAGCTTTGAAGCTCTGAAGGCTGATTTTGGCGGCTTGCGTGCCGGTCGCGCTCATGCCAGCTTGCTGGACGGCATCACCGTTGAGGCTTATGGCTCACCGACCCCGTTGTCCCAAGTCGGCACCGTCAGCGTACCGGATGCCCGAACCTTATCGGTCAGCGTTTGGGATAGAGGCTTGGCCAAAGCGGTTGAAAAAGCCATTCGTGAGTCAGATTTGGGCTTGAATCCGGTATCCGATGGTCAACTGATTCGCATTCCGATTCCCCCGTTGAGTGAAGAGCGCCGCAAAGAGTTGGTCAAAGTGGCCGGAAAATATGCCGAACAAGGCAAAGTGGCGGTCAGAAACGTGCGTCGCGATGCTTTGGATGGTATCAAAAAGCTCAAAAAAGATAATGAAATTTCTGAAGATGAAGAGAAAAAATATGAAAATGAAATTCAGAAATTGACCGATGAAACCATCAAAAAAATTGAAGATGAGTTTGACCGCAAAGAAAAAGACATTATGCAGGTCTAGTGAACAATAAGCAGAAGGTTGTTTGTTTTGAGTAGTGAAGAAAATAAGTTAGAGCATATTGCCATCATCATGGACGGCAATGGCAGGTGGGCCAAGAAAAGAGGGCTTCCGCGCACTTTGGGGCACAGAAAAGGTGCCGAAGTAGTCAAAGAAATTTGTCAGGCGGCCGAAAAAGCCGGCATCAAATATTTGACCTTATATGCTTTTTCTACCGAAAACTGGAAACGCTCGGCAGAAGAGGTAAATGCCTTGATGGACTTGTTGCGCCAATATTTGAAATCTGACCTAAAAGAGCTGCAAGATCATGGTGTGTGCATCCGCTTTATCGGAGAAAGACATATGCTTGCCCCCGATATTGTGGAGAGCATGGCCAAGCTCGAGGAAGAAACCGCCCAAAATGACAAAATGACCTTGTGCGTTGCCTTGAGCTATGGTTCCAGACAAGAAATCGTCCATGCCGCGCGCCGTGTGGCCGAGCTTGCCAAAAGAGGGGATATCAATATTGAAGATATTGATGAAAAGTTGTTTTCTGATATGCTCTACACACAGGGCATCCCCGATCCGGATATTCTGATTCGCACCAGCGGCGAACAACGCATCAGCAATTATCTTTTGTGGCAGCTGGCCTATACCGAGTTTTTCTTTACCGACACGCTCTGGCCGGATTTTAATGAAAAATTGTTGCTTGAAATTATAGATTCCTACAAATCAAGGGAGAGAAGATATGGAAAAGTCAAAGCTCAATAAAATTATCAAAAGAGTTGTCACCGCCCTGATTATGATTCCGGTTGTCATCGGAGCTTTGTATGTCGGTTTTCCCTATTTGCATTTGGCGGCATTGATTTTTGGCGGCTTAATGGCATGGGAATGGTCCACCATGATTCCCAACAAAAATCCGGTGGTTTATGCGGTAACTTATAGTTTGTGCATTGTCAGTGCCGTTGTTTTCCCTTCGGCTTTGGGCATTGCCTTGCTGACCTTGGGTTCTGCCATCTTTATCTGGTTCAAGACCAAGAACGAAATTCACCGTGGCCTGCTGACCTTGGGCGTGTTTTATATCACCATCGGATTCGGCTCGGTGGTTTGGTTGTATAACACGGTCGGCTTTGTCGATACCCTGTGGTTTTTGTTGATGGTTTGGAGCGTGGATACCGGCGGCTATATTTTCGGTTCCACCATCAAAGGGCCGAAATTGGCGCCCAAAATCAGCCCCAACAAAACTTGGGCCGGCTTGATTGGCGGGGCTTTATTGTCGGTTGTGGTCAGCATCATCTATTGCCAAGTTTTCAGCTCCCAAAACCATATTGCCTTTTATGCTGTTTTGGGCGGTATCATTGCCGTTGTGGCGCAAATCGGCGATTTGGTTGAATCGCATATCAAACGCAGCTTGAATATCAAAGATTCGAGCAACCTCATCCCCGGACACGGCGGTGCCTTTGATAGAGTTGACGGTCTGATTTTTGCGGCTCCTTTAGTCTTTTTATTGTTCAAATATGTGGTAACATATGGGATGTAAATTAAAATGGATTGGTTAATCAACATCATATATTATATAGTGCCTTTTATTGTTCTCTTAGGCATCTTGGTTTTTGTGCACGAGTTTGGACATTATCTGATGGCCAAACTTTCCGGCGTGCAGGTCGAGGCTTTTTCCATCGGCTTTGGTAAACAGCTTTGGGGCTTTACCGATAAATCCGGCACACGTTGGAAAATCAGTGCGATTCCTTTGGGCGGCTATTGCCAGTTTTTGGGCGATGCCGATGCCTCCAGCTCTACCTCAGACACCACGGAACTGAGCGAGGAACAAAAGAAAAAGGCTTTTCCGTATCAAGCCCCTTGGAAAAAATTGCTGATATCGGTTGCCGGTCCGGCCGCTAACTATATTTTTGCCATTCTGATTTTTGCCGGCATCTTTTTCTTTTTGGGCAAGATTGATTTTCCGGCCATCGTCGGAGAGGTTATCCCCGGCGGGGCTGCCGAAAAAGCCGGCATTTTGGCCAAAGACAAAATCTTAAAAATCAACGGCAACAAAGTGGAAGGCTTTGAAGATGTCCGCCGCGAAATTGAGCTCAATACCGAGGAAAAAGTTTCGGTTGAGCTGGAGCGTGGCGGCCAAATCATCAACCTTTCATTCCCCTTAACATTGCTCACGCCGGAGTTGCCGGAAGGCGCTTCACAAGAAGAAGCTCAGCCAAAAAAAATGTTGGGGATTCGTTCGGTGAACATTTTTGAAATTAAAAATGAAAAAATCGGTTTGGGAGAAGCATTATGGGAAGCGACTAAAGAAGTTTGGAAAGTCACTGATGTCACCTTGCGCGGTGTCGGTCAAATGATAAGCGGACAAAGGGGGTCGGAAGATGTCGGCGGGGTTATCCGCATTGCCGAAATGTCGGGCGACATTACCAAAGACCAAGGCATTTTAAGTTTATTAATGTTCATGGCTTTACTCTCTGTTAATCTTGGCTTGATAAACTTATTCCCGATTCCGCTTCTTGATGGTGGACATGTCGTTATTTATTTGATAGAAATGGTTTTCGGAAGAGAGATAAATGACAAGGTCAAAGACGGTTTGTTCAAATTGGGCTTTACCTTGCTGATTTCTCTGATGGTTTTTGCCACGTGGAATGATATTGTTC
The DNA here is from genome assembly GCA_944390265.1 of uncultured Alphaproteobacteria bacterium. Classification (GTDB taxonomy): domain Bacteria; phylum Pseudomonadota; class Alphaproteobacteria; order RF32; family CAG-239; genus CAJLXD01. The sequence continues at coordinate 4,957 of CALXPK010000041.1, forward strand.
GTCTGGTTCACAGATGGTTTGCATAAAAATTTTTGTGTAAGGAAAATATAAATGAAAAAAGTAGGGCTATATACACTCGGTTTGACCATGTTGCTTGCAGGGCAGGCACAGGCAGAAGACATTTTTGTCCGAGATGTACAGGTAGAAGGGTTAAGACGTGTTGAGGTCGATACCGTTTTATCATATATCAATGTTCCGACGGGGCAAACCGTGAGCCAAGAACAATTGGACGATTCGTTAAAACAACTTTACAACACCGGTCTGTTCACCGATGTCATTTTTGATGTCAAAAGCAACGGCCTGCTGACAATTAAAGTGGTGGAAAACCCCATTGTAAATAAACGCTATTTTGATGGCAATGACAAGGTTGGCGAAGAAATGCTTGCCAAAGAAGTATCACTGGATTCGGGTTCCATTTATGACCGTTCAAAAGTTCAAGAAGATGTGCAACGCATTTTGGAAGTTTATAAAAGAACCGGCCGCTATGCCACTTCTGTCACCCCGAAAATCATCAAAAGAGACCAAAACCGTGTCGATTTGATTTATGAGATTGATGAAGGACCGCTGGCTAACATCACCAAAATCAACTTTGTCGGCAACAAGCACTATTCGGATGATGACCTGGCCAATGCCATCATGAGCAAAGAGAGCCGTTGGTACCGCATTTTCTCCAGCTCGGAAACCTATGATGCCGATAAAAGCAATTATGATAAAGAACTATTAAGACGCTTTTATCTGAAACGCGGTTATGCCGATTTTCGTGTCAGCTCTGCCGTGGCCGAGTTGAGTCCGGATAAAACCTCTTTTGTCTTGAACTATGTTTTGGATGAAGGCAAGCGTTATCAGGTGGCCGATATCAAAATCACCTCCGAGATTAAAGATGTCAATGTCGGCAATATGTATGAGCTGGTTGACCTGAATGTGGGCGATTGGTATGATGATACCAAAGTTGATTCGAGCGTTGCCGCCATTACCGAAGAACTGGGCAAACAAGGATTTGCTTTTGTCGATGTGGTGCCGGATTTGCAAATGGATACCAAAAACGGCAAAATGAACATCACCTTCCAAATCAAAGAAGGTGAGCGCGTGTTTGTCAACCGCATCAATATCAAAGGCAACACCAGAACTCATGACGAGGTTATCAGAAGAGAGTTCAGAATTGATGAGGGCGATGCCTTCAACGTTTCCAAAATTAAAGCCTCGCGCAAAAATATTGAAAACTTGAACTACTTTAGCAAAGTGGATATCAAAACCGTGCCGACCGATGCCAACCGTGCCGATATTGATGTTGATGTTGAAGAAAAATCAACCGGCTATTTCAACGTTGGTGTGGGTTATTCAACCGTCAACGGTATGTTGTTCAGAACCGGTGTCACCGAAAACAACTTCAGAGGCATGGGGCAACAACTGGGCTTGGATGTCGGCATTTCGCAACGCACCCAAGAATATGACTTGAGCTTTACCGAGCCATATTTCATGAACCGCAACTTAACTGCCGGCATTGATCTGTTCCGCACGGAAGAAGATTATCAAGATTATGGTTCATATGACACGTCAAGCACGGGTGGCCGTCTGCGTTTGGGTTGGAAATATACCGACGACTTGTCACAGTATGTTCGCTATACCTATAAGCAAGATGAAATTGACAATGTTGATTCCGATGCTTCGCATTATATTAAGGAAGAAGAAGGCTCGTCAGATGCCTCCGTCATCGGACAAACCATCATCTATGACAAGCGCGACAGCGCCATCAACCCGAAAGAAGGTTATTATATTTCCTTTGGCAATGATATTGCCGGCGCCGGCGGTGATGAAAAATATGCCAAGTTTGATACCAAACTTTATAAATATTACACCATTGCCGATGATTATACCTTCAAATTGTTCACCCAAGCCGGATATATTGTCGGCTACGGCGGCGAAGATGTTCGTCTGTTCAACCGCTATAATTTGGGCGGCTCAACCTTAAGAGGTTTTGACACGGCCGGTATCGGTGCACGTGATAAATACACCGGTGATGCCTTGGGCGGTAACTGGATGGTCTATTCCGGAGCCGAAATGTCCTTCCCGATTGGCTTGGATGAGGTTGGCATTCGCGGTCGTACCTTTGCCGATATGGGTATCTTGGGCAAACCGGACGGCATCAGCGGCGCTAATGATGTGGAATATTCGTCCACACCGCGTGTGGCAGCCGGTTTTGGTTTCCAATGGCTGTCTCCGATGGGGCAAATTGATGTTGACTTTGCCTTCCCGATTGTCAAGGAAGACTATGATGAAACCCAAGTATTCCGTCTGAATTTTGGTACCAGATTATAACAAACAAACCAAGGCAGAGAAGGGCAACTTTCTCTGCTTTGGGCATAAAGAGAGGAACAATGGTAGATACAACATTTTTCAAAAACAACGGACCGTTTAAGTTGTCCGAGATTGCCGAAATCTGCAATGCCGAATTAAAAGATGCAAGCAAAGCCGAAGTTTTAGTTGCCGACATGGCCACCATGGGCAAAGCCGGCGATGGCGAAATTTGCTTCTTTTATGACAAAAAAGCCAAAGCCCAAGCCGCCGAGATAAAAGCCACGGCTTGTGTTACAACAGAAGAGTTAAAAGATTGTGTCCCGCAAAATGTGGTCGTCTTGACCACCGCCAATCCCAAACTGGCCTTTTTGCAGTTGAATCAAAAGTTTTATTCGGAGGTTAGAAATCGTGCCGAAATATCGCGCACGGCCAAGATTGCTCCGTCGGTCAAAATCGGTCAAAATGCGTTTATCGGCGAACATGTTGTAATTGAAGAAAATGTAGAAATCGGCGACAATTGCTATATTGAGCACAATGCCGTTATCGGTCGCGGTTGCAAAATCGGCAACAACTGCCGTATCGGTGCCTGCGCCTCCATTGCTTATACCCTCATGGGCAACGATTGTTATATTTATGCCGGCGCCAGAATTGGTCAAGACGGTTTTGGCTTCATGGTCATCAACGGCAAGCACGAGCGCATTCCGCAGCTTGGCCGCGTGATTATCGGCAATGATGTGGAAATCGCCGCCAATACCTGCGTCGACAGAGGTGCTTTGGATGATACCGTGATTGGTGATGGTTGCCGCATAGATAATCTGGTGCAAGTGGCTCATAACGATAAATTGGGCCGAGGCTGCGTGATTGTTTCTCAAACCGGAATTGCCGGCAGTTGCACCTTTGGCGATTATGTGGTTTGCGGCGGACAATCAGGCTTTGCCGACCATTTGCATATCGGTAGCGGTGCGCAAATCGGCGCTCAATCCGGCTTGATGAGAGATGTTGAGCCCGGCGCCATTGTCATGGGCTATCCGGCTGTACCGATTAAAGAGTTTATGCGTCAGGTGGCTTGTGTGCAAAAACTGACCAAAAATAAATAAGCAAGTTTTTTTAAATTAGATAAGGAAAAAGAACATGTCAGAAACAAAAGTTTATAATATTGAAGAAATTATGAAAATGTTGCCGCACCGTTATCCGTTCTTGCTCGTTGACAGATTATATGTTGAAGAGCCGGGCGTCAAAGGCTACGGCATCAAAAACGTCACCATGAATGAAGAATTTTTCCAAGGCCACTTCCCCGGCAATCCGGTTATGCCGGGTGTTTTGCAGGTTGAAGCCATGGCTCAAACTGCCGGCGCATTGGTCATTTCTTCATTTGAAAATTATGAAGAAAACAAACATGGCGTATATTTCATGTCGATTGACGGCGTAAAATTCCGCAAAATGGTTAAACCGGGAGATCGTTTGGAAATGCACGTTGAAAAAATCAAAGAACGTCGCAATGTATTTGTTTTCAAAGGTCAGAGCATGGTTGACGGACATGTCGTCAGCGAAGCTGAGTTCACCGCCATGTTGGCTGATAAATAAAATTTGAGCAGCTTTTCAAAAAAAGGTTCTGAAATCAAATTCAGAACCTTTTTTTTAATGATAATTGCGAATGATTCCGGAAAGAATCCCTTGAATCTTCACCCGATCGGGCGAAAAATGTCTGGTTTCATAAGCGCTGTTTCTTGGAATGAGTAAAATCTCGTTCTTTTCTTTTTTCAAGACCTTCAAAGTGGCTTCGGAGTCATCAACCAAGGCCACGACAATTTCGCCGTTATTGGCATTTTCGGCTTTGCGGATAATAGCGGTATCGCCGTTCAAAATTCCGGCTTCAACCATGGAATCTCCTTCCACGGTCAGGGCATAAAATTGCCCCTTTGAGACCATATCCAAAGGCACGGCAATTTTTTCATTTTCGTTGGCAATGGCTTCAATCGGCGTACCGGCGGCAATTTTACCATAGAGCGGAATTTCCACGGCCGAAAATTGCAAAGCCTGTTCGCGTTTTTTTTCTTCTTCAATCACGGCGCTGGGTTTGAGCTTAGGCAGGCGCAAAACTTCCAAAGCACGAGCTTTATGCGGCAGTTTGCGAATAAAGTTCCTTTCTTCCAAAGCCTCAATCAGGGCATGAATACCGGACTTAGACTTCAGGCCGACGGCATCTTTCATCTCATCAAAAGAAGGGGAACAGCCGGTTTCTTTAAGGACTTTGTTGATAAAAAGCAAAAGTTTATATTGTTTTTCGGTCAGCATGTACATTCTCAACCATAAAAAAAGTAGAACAAAACAGATATATTTGTTCTACTTTAGTTCTTTTGGATTGTCAATAGCTTATCGCGATGTATCTTTTTTATGCTTGATAATTTCGTTCAAAGCCACATTTTGAGAACGAACTTTATGAGCAAGTTGAGTAGATTTGCGTCTGACTTTATCAAGCTCTTGCTGGAAAGAAACGCTTTGCATAGAGTTTTCCAGATTCAAATGTGGAGTAGGTTCACCGGAAAAGAGCAATTCCTGAGCTTGCTCAAAACTAATGCTTCGATTTTGGTTCATGCTCAAACATTTCAAATAATGATTAAGAATTTCCGGTTTATTCAAAATCACGGAAAGCTCTTTCATGGTCGTGATGGAATGTGTTTCTTTGTAGTGCTCTTTGGCAAATTTATAGGATTCTTTGCCGGAATTTTGCTTAAAAACGTCAGGATATTTTGAGGCCATGGCATCAACAAAAGCAATGCTGTTGATTTGGTTGAGTTTTTTACCTTTAAGCAAACCGGCAATACCGGTGAAGCCGCCTTTGATATGTTTGGCCAAAAACATACCCCAAATGGCGGGGTGCACTTGCTCGGGTTTGATATTGGAAGCCGCGAGTGTAGCCACAATTTTGTTCAAGTTTTTAGCATCAAAAGAGCAATAGACGGCAGCGGCATAACTGCGCTGTAAACTTAAAAATTGTTGTGTGTTTTCAATACCTTCTTTTTGGAAGATGGTTTTAAAATTAGGTGAAATGTATTTGGTCAAAGATTTGCGGGCAGCAGAGCCGATATGATAGACCAAGTTAGCATCACCAAAATTTTTTTCATAATTTTTGGCCGATTTTTTGAAGTTTTCCACGGCATTATCAAAACCGGCGTTTTTGACAAAGAATTTCGCGGCCAAATTTTTATAAGCAGGATCAAGCAAACCGTAAATAGCCATATTTTCGGCATTAAAACGGTTAAATTGTAAAGAACCGTAAAAGGTTTTGGCCACGCCGACCGGATTTTTTTCATTCCCGACTTCGCGTTTATAAGAACAATCCCACAAAGAATATTTGGTCACATCGGCAAAATCTTTAACCTCGCGATTATTTTGGTCATAAACTTTGTTGGTAAACTCATAAATCGGGTTGGGATGATTATCTGCGGCAATATTAACAGCCTCGGGAGAAATGTAGATATTATCGGCAGACAAAGTTGTTTCTGGAGCCTGTTTGTCTTTCACCACATTAGTTTCAAAACCGGCGGTGTGCACAGGCGCCGTAGCGGTGATTGCAAAAATACCTGTTTTGAGCAAATGTTTGGAAAGTTTGTTTTTGAGCTTTCCGATTTTTTCCAACAATTTTTCCTTGTTCATTTCCATGCCTCTTTATATTTTTTTTATTTCCCTAAATTTCATATATATTATAGTGCGTTACGTTCAAAAAATAAAGACAAAAATAAATAATTATTGAAAAAAAAATACAATCTGTATATATTGAAAGCCAAATTGAAAATTGAGGAAAAAAGAATAAAATTTAGGATAAAATAATGACAACAGAAACAAATATTCATCGCGAGTCCCGTTTAGCAAAATTAAAAACCTTGCAAGATCAAGGCTACAATCCGTATCCGTATCGTTTTCGTCCGGATTCTTATGCGGCAGATTTGCAAGAAAAATACAAAGATTTGGAAGCCGGAGCCGAAACTTCTGATGAGGTGACAGTGGCCGGTCGTGCCATGGCTGTTCGAAATAGCGGCATGTTCATTGATTTGAAAGATTCAACCGGAAAAATCCAAATTTTTTGCCATAAAAACAATCTGGATGAAGAAAATTTGGCTCGCCTGAAATGTTTGGATGTCGGCGACATCATCGGCATCAAAGGTTTTATCCGCCGCACCCCCAGAGGTGAGTTGTCCATTGCCGCCAAAAGTTTTGACATTATTTCAAAGTCTTTGCAGACATTGCCGGAAAAATTCCATGGCCTGACCGATACCGAAGCCCGCTATCGCCAACGCTATGTTGATTTTATCATGAATGATGATTCAAGAAAAATTTTTGAAACTCGTTGCAAAATCACTTCTGCCGTCCGCCACTATTTTGAACAACACGGCTTTTTGGAAGTAGAAACCCCGATGTTGCACCCGATTATGGGCGGCGCCAATGCCAAACCGTTCATCACGCACCACAACAAGCTGGATATGGACTTGTATTTGCGCATTGCCCCCGAATTATATTTGAAAAAATTGGTCGTCGGTGGTTTTGACCGCGTGTTTGAAATCGGCCGCAACTTCAGAAACGAGGGTATTGATAAAACCCACAACCCCGAATTTACCGGTTTGGAGGCTTATCAGGCTTATGCCGATTATAATGACATGGCTGAACTCATTCCCGATTTGATGGCTTTTGTCGCCAAAGAAGTTTTGGGCACCACGGTCATCAATTTCCGCGGTCATGAAATTGATTTATCGAAGCCTTTTGCCAAAAAGTCGATGATTGATTTGGTCAAAGAATACACAGGTGTTGACTTCATGCAGGCCAATACCTTGGAAGAAGCTCAAGAGATGGCCAAATCCATCGGTATCGATGCCTCTGCTTGCATCTCTTGGGGCAAGGTCATTTCTGAAGTTTTTGATGCCAAAGTAGAAGCCAACCTCATCCAGCCGATTTTGGTGATGGATATGCCGCGCGATATTTCTCCTCTGGCCAAAACCCACAGAAACAACCCGCGCTTGGTTGAGCATTTTGATGCTTATGTTTGCGGCATGGAAATGGGCTGTGCATATTCCGAGTTGTCCAACCCGCTGGAGCAAAGAGAGCGCTTTGAGGCTCAGTGCGCCGATAGAGAAAAAGGCGATGATGAAGCTCAAATGCTGGATGAAGACTTCCTCAATGCTTTGGAAAACGGCTTTCCTCCTTGCGGCGGTATGGGCATGGGCATTGACCGTTTGGCCATTTTGCTCACCAATGCCGAAACCATCCGCGATGTCATTGCTTTCCCAACCCTGCGCAATAAGGATTAGGTTTTGAAGATTCTGGACAGCAACAAAGAAGCGCAGAAATATCGCATTAAGCAGGCAGTAAAATTCATTTTGCTGTCTGCCTTTTTTGTGGTGTGCTTCTTTTGGCTGGGAATCACAATTTATCAAATAAACGAAGAAAGCAAAATTCTGGAAGCAGAAGTTTCTGCACAACAAAACATAACACCATTAAGTCAAAGTGAGGCCGATTTTCTATATGCCGAACCCAAGGTGGAAAAGGTGGTCAAGGCGGAAAAACCGACAGCCTATCCGCCAGAGGTTATTCCGCCGGAAGTAGAAAAGCCCCAGAAACAAGATGATATAAAATCTCCAAAGCCGGAAGAAGCAAAACAGGAAGAAGCAAAGCCGGAAAATACCAAAAGTTCAGAACCGGTGATAGACGGCGCTGCACTTTTTTATCAAAAATTGGCTGAGCTGGAAGCCGCCGATAAAAAAGAAGCCGAAGAAAAAGAAGCCGATGCCGACTTGCCGCAAGAAGAGTTGGACAAGCTCTATGAAGAAAAATTGCCGGACAATGTCATTGTGGAAGATTGGGAAGAACCGGAGTTGACGCCGGAGCAAATTGCCGAAGGCTATCATATTTACCAAAGACACATGGATGTCAAAAAACTCAACATCATTCCAAAATATAAGCCGGCTTATTTTGGCGAGGAGCCGGTCATTGCCGTGGTGATAGATGATATGGGCATTGCCAAAAAAAGAACGGCTGATATCATCTCGCTCAATGCACCACTGACCGCCTCTTTTTTGACCTATGGCGCCAATTTGGAAAATCAGGTCAAGGCGGCGGAAGCAGCCGGCATGGAAATCATGTTGCACGCGCCGATGGAGCCTTATTCGAAAGTAGATGTCGCCCCCGATGTATTGACCACCCAAATGAGCTTGGAAGAAGTGCACCAAGGTTTGGAAAAAATGCTGGCCAAATTTCAAGATGTTAAAGGCATCAACAACCACATGGGTAGCAAGTTTACCGAAGACAAAGCAAGAATGCAGGTCGTAATGGATGTGTTGAAAGAAAAGGGGTTGTTTTTCTTGGATTCCAAAACCACACCGCATTCGGTCGGCAAAGAATTGGCGCAAAAAAACGGCGTATCTTACGCCACCAGACATGTGTTTATTGATAACAAAAATCAGGTCGATTATATTTTAAATCAGCTGAAAATTGCTGAGAAAATCGCCAAGAGAAACGGCTATGCCGTGGCCATCGGCCACCCCAAAAGCGGAACTTATGAGGCTCTAAAACAATGGTTGCCGAGTTTGAAAGAGAAAAAAATCAAAATTTTGCATATGAGTGATATTGTAAAAGTTTTGCATAAGAGCCATATTTAATAAAAATATGGAGGGGTGATGTTTGAAATAGATATCAAAGGCCAAAAAGCATATCTTTTAGGAAAACAATTATCAATAGGCGATAAAGCGCCGAATTTTACGGTGGTGGATGAAAATCTGCAACCGCTGGAATTGGCCGATTTTGCGGGTAGGGTGATTGTTTTAAATTCCATTCCCTCGGCCGATATGCCGGTAAGTAGTCGGCAATTAGTCAAGTTTAATCAAGAAGTCAGCTTGTTGCATGATGCGATTATATGGTCGGTGAGCATGGACTTGCCCTTTGCTTTGAGAAGATTCTGCGGAACCTACGGCATAAGAAATGTCAAAACCACGTCAGATTATCAATATCATGATTTTGGCATGAAATACGGCACCATGATAGAGGGATTAAAAATTTTGGGTCGAGCGGTTTTTGTGATAGATAAAGAAGGGATAATCCGCTATGCGGAATATGTCAAAGACCAAACAGAATTACCAAATTTCAAAGAGGTATTTGAAACGGTAAAAAAATATGCATAAAAAAACAAAAAAATGCAAAAAAGTACTTGACGGGAGAAAAAAATATCTGTATAAACCCTCTTGTCACTAACACTGGTCCCATCGTCTAATGGTTAGGACATCACCCTTTCACGGTGGTAATATGGGTTCGAATCCCGTTGGGATCACCATTTCAAACGGCAGGTATAAAAACTGCCGTTTTTCTTTTATAAATCAAGCACTTAACCGAGTTCGAATGTTTAATTTTCAAAATTTGAGGTTTGGGCACTTTCTTCGAACCAATTATGTCTTATTTCTTTATTTTTCAATATGTTAACCTAGTTGGAAATCCATTAAGTTAATTTTATAGATACTATAACAAAACAAAAACAGAAGCTGTTTTAAGGCTCCTGTTTTTTAGATTTTGCAATGTTGGGTATACAAATAAAGAACACGATAAAGGCAAACATAGCCAGTTCCATACTTTCAAATAATGGTGCATAATCGCCAAGTAACCCTTTTGTTGCAATCAAAGCAGCAAGTGCTCCGCAAAACATCCATCCTACAATAGAATCAATAAGCTTGTTAGGACTTCTAATAGCTAGCATCATTTCTAAGGCAGTAATTACTGCTACAAAAACAATAATGCCTTGCCAATTAAAATCATGTGTTATTGACAATGCTGATGACACAAGAAGTGTAAATAGAGGAGCCACCAAAATTAACAATAATTTTTTTACTTTTTTCATAAGCATATAAATTTAAGTAATATAATAATATTTATCTGAAACGCATTATAGATATTTTTTGGAAAAAGTAAATCATAAATTAGCTCGTAAACCGTGAGTTAAGCATCACCATTAAAAAAAGTGCCATAACGGTGCTTTTTTTAATGGTGATGCGCAGACTTGTTAAGTGCTGAGGCTTGCGATAGCAAGCCAAAAGCGGTGTTACAAGTCAAGTGCCCGAAGCGAAGTTGGCTTGCCTTTTAGAAAGGCAAGACTTACGGAGCAAGACACCAATCAGGCTTCCTTAATGGAAGCCTTTTTTGTATTGATAATAATCCCAAACAGAGGGCAAACCCGAAAGAGAGCGCTAAGCAAAAATGCAAGCTCTTTGGAACATCTTAAATAACGCAAAACATAATTACCCACAAAATAGGAATTTTTTCCTTTTCTTTAAATAGAAAATATTATAAAAGATAAAATGTCACTTGGGAA